>CAXNGJ010000028.1:0-8056 GCA_964201895.1 Terrimicrobiaceae bacterium | reverse complement strand
ATTGGAAAAGACTGCTGGAATCCACCGAAACCTCGCTCGTCTGGATCGGCTGCATCTCGGAGACATTCTCAAATCCCTTCAACGGCGTCCGCTCGGAGGTGATGGCACCATTGGCGACACTCACCTCGCGCACACCGCCGCGCGCGGAGGGATCCGCGAGCAGGATTTGCCACTCGGCAGGCATGGGATCCGCCCGCTCGCCCTTGACTTCGACGATCCTCGCATTGGCGGCGTAGGGTTGGTCCGCCACAGCGCGAAGGGCCAAAATCGCGGAGCCAGCGTTCCCCGCGAAGGCGGAAGAGGTGCAAACAAGCAGGATCAGAAGGATGCCACGGATCATGCCAGAAAATTACCTGCACAAATGCGGGATTCCAGAGCTTTTTTAGGAAGCTGAAAAACCAGCGATCAATGAGGACAGCAGGGGATTCCAAGATTCAGGCGCCGCCCTGATCCTCACTTGATCACATTCCGCCCCTTGAGCCCGAAATGCTTTGCTGCGGCGAGGAGATGTTTATCGTTGGAATGGATCTCGCGGAAGCCGTGCTCCTTCGCGCAGGCTCAATCTGCGGGCGGCAGGCTTCTCATTCTCGGCGAGAAGGACTTCCGTATCGCTCATGGCTCCCAGGGAGTTAAGAAATATCCTTTCTATGCCATATAATCGAGTGGAAGACTTGCCTTTGGTCTGCCGCTCAAACCAGAATATCTGATACGGAAAAATACTGTTCACCAAGCCGTTGGTTTGCCTCTTCCAGTTTCTCCCGACTGCTGACGACGCAAACGGCCGCGAGGGGTTCGTTGGCGTCAACGACACGCAGCATCGTCTCCTGGACTGATTCCGGTGTGGCACGAAGCGTGGCGGCATACAGAGCCTCGCGCAGTTCGTCGTTCTCACCGCGGATATGACGCATCAGCGCCGTGCCGGTGGCCGCTTCGGGGCGGATCGGTTTTTCCGCATCCTTGGCACTGCCGATGATCGCGCGGTCGATGTCGGTCTGGCTCCATTGCCGGGTGGCAACATGATCGCGCAAGCCGTCGAATACCGCCAGCGTCTCGACGATGTTGGGATCCCTGAAGCTGGACAAGCAGAGCGTGCCCAGCGTGTCATCATGTCGGATGCCGGCACCGTAGGCGTTGCCTTTGAATCGGATTTCGGGGAGCAGATAGTCGAACCTGGCCAGATAGACTCCGAGCTTGAGCAACGGCACGTCCGGATGCGCCAGATGTGGTGCTGGCATAACCTTCGCGCAATGAGCAATCTTCATTTGTCCGGCCAAGCCCTCGCGCGCTGGCGTAGTGAAGGGTTGGAACGGTGGGAGCATGTCCGCCATGGCTTCGCCGCTTTGGCGCGAGCCCCAACTTTCGAGTTTCCGAGTCAACGTGTGGAAAACGGCGTCGCTGCCCGTGAAGCTCACGGTCCAGCGGGCGTGCTTCGCCAGGAAGTCACGGATGCGCTCGACGTTCTGCATGATCTCTTCCGCCCGCTGATCGAAGGCTCCGTTCAACGACTCGAAAGCGCGCAGCGCTTCGGGGCTGTTGAATTGGTGCTCGATCGCGGCGGCAAGACTGAAACCACGGGAGGCCTGACGCTGGGAGGTTCCGGAGCCGTTGTCCACAAGCGAGGTCCGATACCACGCGCGGGTCTGCGTCATCACATCCCGCAGCCGCCCGCTGTCACGCGGGTTCACGGTGAAGATCAAATCGCCCAGAAGCCCCAACGCGTTCTCCGCCTGGCCATCAATCGTCTTCAGGCCGAATGAGAACCGACGCAGCGCTTGGTCTGGGTTCGTGGCATGCATCCAGTTTCTGACACCAGCATGGATTCCGCTGGTGCAGGCGGCCCGGCGCTCGGCGACACGGGCGAAGTCTTGGCCGACGACCCCCATTTTGTTGACGACCTCCGTGAAACGCGTAAGCCAGCCGTAGAGCTCGACCGGCAGCCCAGCCAGATCCATGTCGATCTCGAGGTAGTTGACGCCATTGGCGAAGACATCATTGCGCAGGACGGTCATGCCGGCGACCTGCCCAACTTCCGTGGGAATACGGCGCGGCCTGACGGGCAAGTCACCAGTCTTGAGTTGCGGAAGTTTGGCGAGCGCCTCCGGCGGGTTCGGCACGCCTTGAGCGGCGGCCAGGGCGGCAGCGGATTGCGCGATGCCAACGATCTGCTCTGCACTCAAGCGCGCCCGCTGCTCGGCCATCCGGGCAGCGAATGCGGCGTCGGCGCGGGCCTGCGCTTCGCGGTCCGGCCGCATCACCACGCGAAGGCGATGCAGGTTGTTCAGCAGGCCCTCGCGAATCAGGCGATTGAACATGCTCGGATCGGCGATGTATCGAGCGTGACAAGCATCGAGATGCTGGCGCGCGCTCAGGAAGGTCAGTGGATCACCGTTGAATGGCCAGGCGGCATTGACCGCATAGAGCAGTTCAAGCGGGAAGAGGCTCTTCACCTCCAGAGTCTCATAGGCGAGTTGTTGGAAGGCCGCCTCGACGCGCTCGGCAGCGAACGGTGCAGCGGCAATCCCTTCCAGAGCTGCGAGCACCAGCCGCTCAAAGGCATCGGCCCGGTCGGTTTCACTGCCTTTGAGTCCCACGTGGAACTCCTCCTCGTAGGAGTAGCCCCAGGCTCCGGCGAAGAACACGTCGGCGCCGAGCTTTGAATCGATCAGGGCTTTCTTCAGCGGGGCCGCCTCGTTGCCGAGCAGCAGGGCGGAAAGAACCATCCAGTCGGTCACCAGCGCCGGATCGAGAGCGTCGCCGACGATCCAGTTGAGTGTGAGAAAGGTCCGACCGGCGGCGTCCTCATGGGCGCCAACCGGATACTCCTTCTCGATGCGGCGCGGCTCCGTCCATCGCGGCTGGCGCGGTGTGGCGACCTGCACGTTGCGCCGCTCGAAGCCATTCAGCGCGGGTGCCAGGAAACGCAAATGCTCGACTGTCGGGATGTCGCCGTAGATGAAAAAGAGGCCGTTGCTGGGATGATAGAGTTCGCGGTGGAAGCGCAGGAATTGCTCGTAGGTCAGGTCCGGAATGTGTTCGGGGTCTCCGCCAGAGTCGCGCCCGAGCGGCGTGTCGGGGAAGAGGCCGCGATCGGCCAGTTGCCACATCAACCGCTCCGGCAGGGACGACGCGCCTTTCATCTCGTTATAGACGATGCCGGAGACCTTGAGCAGCGAGGCGATGTCGGCGTTATTCTCCAAAGCGAAATGATGCCCCTCGCGGCGGAAGGTGTCTTCCGTAAGCAGCGGATGGAAGACGGCGTCCAGATAGACCTCGGAGAGATTGAAGAAGTCCTTCTTCACATTGCTGGCCACCGGATAGACGGTATATGTTTGGAAGGTGATGGCGTTGATGAAGGTGGCCATGCTCATCTTGACCATCTCGAAGAACGGCTCGCGGACCGGAAATTTCTTCGAGCCGCCGAGCACCGCGTGCTCGAGGATGTGCGGCACGCCCGTGTCGTCGGGCGGCGGGGTCGGGAAGGTCACGGCGAAGCAGTTCTCGCTGTCGGCCGGCGCATGGAGGTGCAGAATCCGCGCTCCCGACTTCGTATGAATGGCACGGATCGCCGTCGCCCGCAGCTCCGGCAAAGGCATGATCTGTTCGATCAGGAATCCCTCACACTCCCGTCCTTTGTTCAATTCGCACTGGGTTCCTGTTGCTTCGGTTGTCTGTTTCATTTCGATGGCTCTGGGGGCAATACACAATCAAAAACCTCTGCACTCGAAAAGTGCAGAGTCCAAAAGTAGTCAAAAGCGCCAGTCCCACATATGCACATATTTTGATTTCAGCTGTCAGTGTGAATTAGGGGTTTTTACAAACAAACAACGAGGCGGTTGGTTTTTTCTGTCTGGCATTCCCAGACGATGATCACTCGCCTTGGACTCGATGAATGCTAAGAGTCTGGCCAATTTTCGAGATGTTCGTTTTGACACAAAAAAATTGTGCACTATTATCGTGTGATGAAAAATATCACTTTGAGTGCAGACGAGGGGTTGATTGAAACCGCAAGAGAAGTGGCCCGAAAAAGAAAATCAACGCTCAATGCGTTGTTTCGTGGATGGTTAGCGGATTTGGTTCAGCAGCAGGAGCGGGAACTGAAGTTAAGGGAATTGGATTTGCGACTAGGGTATGCGAATGCTGGTGGCAAATTCACTCGGGAGGAAATGAATGAGCGCTGAAGTATTTCTCGACACCAACATTTTTGTCTATTGCTTTGATGCAGATAATCCAAGCAAACAAGCCATAGCGAAGAAACTCGTCAGCGAGAGGGGTTGGTTTGTGAGTTGGCAGGTAGTCCAAGAGTTTTCCTCGGTTGCACTACATCGCTTCAAGGTGCCACTGAAACCCGGGGACTTGGCGGATTACATCGCATTCAGGCTTTGGCCAGAGTGCCGTATTTTGCCGAGTCAGGCCATATTCAATCAGGCCATGTCGATTCATGGACAATATGGTTTTCGTTTTTATGACTGCTTGGTTCTCGCTTCAGCGTTGGCCGGTGGCGCCAAGAGGCTTCTTTCTGAAGATCTGCAACATGGACAGCGCATCGGGTCCCTGGAAATTTTGAATCCGTTTTTGAAATAATTTTCCCAAGCCGGCAGATATTCAAAAAAAGGTCCCGTCCAGTGTGTGCAGTTTTAAATTCTGAAACGTTCTGGTGTTTGGTGCTTTTTTAGCGCTGCGAAACCACCAGTCTCAGTGCTCCGCGCGAGTGGGATGATTCCCTGACGATCCATTTCTTCGAATCCAAGTCGAGGAGGACTTGCCACTGGGAAGAAAGACGCACAAGCCCAGCGCCACAGCCCAGCCAGCGAGGGATATCCAAGCGCAGACATTATACCACCACGGTTGCCGGAATTCGAAGGTGACGCCTGCTTGGCCGGTCGTTTGAACGGCCGAGAAAGCCAGCATCGCACGGTGGATCTTGCGCCGGTCGCCGCCTTCCATGGCTGTCCAATCCGGATGCCACGCCTCGTTGAAGATCAGCCAACCGCTTTCGCCCGTGGGTTCAAACTCCACCCTCTGATATGTGCCGCCTTCGCGCCTTGTCGCCCGTGCGAACGCCTTGCCTTTATCGAGCACTTTGCCTTCGGAGGCGGCGATGCGGCCTTCGATGACCTTGCCACGCAGACCCGGCTCATCGACGGCGAGGCCGCTGGTTTGAATCATAGCCAAATTGTGCTCCGCTCCAGCGATCGCCGCGATGGCCGTATCGGGCGAATCGGTGCCGGTTTGCAGAAAATCCCTCGCCAAAAATCCATACCCGAGCGGATTCCTTACACCCAGCAGCGCCATGTTTGCATTTTCAAAAACCACAGGAAAAATCCCGCGCAGTTTCGCCTGCAGGTCAGGCTTTGTGTCAGGGTCGGTTTTGTCTATAAGCAGGTAAGCTACACCGGCCACACGGAAGTAGGACTTCATGAGCTCATCGTTCAAAAACGCGGACCCCTGCAATATCGCCGCCCCGCGTTGGTGCAGGTAGCTGTTGAAAGCCTCCGCCGCCAGCGGGCGACCCGACAGCCACGGCGTCATGAGATAAAAATAGCGACCCGAAAATGCATACACCCGTCCGGGTTCGGGAGCGGTTTTGAGAAATTCCTGCAACTCTAAAAAGTCGCGCCACACGCCCTTCCCGATCCGCTCTTGAAAAAACGGTCGCGTATACGGTGCGACATCCACCGCCACAAGCAAAAGAAACGCACCCACCAGCACTCGCCGCAGAAACCCCCATCTCACTTTTTCCAGCAATACTCCCGCAGCAAGGGCCACCGCGCCGATCAGACAGATGGAGCCAGTGACCTGATAAAAATCAAAGGGCGCGCGGATGTTTCGATAGATGGGCAGGAATTCCAGCAAGCGAAAGCCGGGCACAAACACATAGACGAATGAGAATACGGCCGCCGCCCAGCGCCAGGCGACAGACTCACGAGGCACCAACTGGAAAATCACCCAGACCTGCGCCCCTAATAAAAACCACGCCACCGCCGGAGTGAAGTCCGCCGCACCCATCGACATTTTGAGATACTCGAAATGCCCACCTAGGACGCTACGGGGGCCGAAAGAGAGCCAGAACGCTCCCATTGCCAGAGCCATGAGCAGCCGCGCCCGGCCTCCCGCCTCCCCGCCATGCAAGACATGCCTCCACAGGGCCACCACGAACACGGCGCCGCATACCCAGCCGAGGTAGGTCCCGCCATTCAAAGTGGTAGGCGCAAAGCTGGGGTCCATCCCCGCGCCCAACATTCCTCCGCGATCAAACCAACTCAGCGCGCTCTTCGTGCTGAACGCGCGCTGCCACCCCTCAAAGGGCCCGAATTCAAACATGGCCACGAAGCCCGCCTCGCGCAGCGCGGGAAGGTTCGGCAATACCGCCAGCACGCAGATAACGCCCGCCGCCAAAGCCCAGATGCGCCATCCGGGCCGCTCCGCCCGCGCGCGGGCAAAATACTCCACAGCCGCAAACACGCCAATCACCGGCAGTGCCATGAGACCGGTCTGTCCATAAGCCAGCGCCAGCAGGGAAAAACAAACGCCAAAAACCAAAGCCGAGCGGGCGCTCCCCTCCCGAACCAAGCCCAAAAGCGCCCAGAAAACCCAAGGCAGCACGGCCAGCGAGACCACCACCACAAAATGCTCAAACTCCACCGCACGGGTCAGCACCGAGGGATTCAGCAAAAACAGCACCGCACCGATCCAGGCAGACGCCCCGCCGGCATTCCAGCGCCGCAGGAAAAAATACATCCCTGCCGCTCCAGCCAACAGGCAAAGGCCCACCGCGACTTTCGAGCCTGCCAGAAAGCCAAAAGGCAGGGCGGTCGCCAGCATGACCACATTGGAAAACATGTAGCCCCAAGCCATCGCGAGACTCGTTCCTTGGAGAAAATTCGGCGACCACCACGGCAGACCGCCCACGCTCTCAAGACCGCGAAAAAAATCTCCCGTCTTCGCGAAGTTTGCCAGCAGTTCCTGATCCGACACCGGCACCTGCATCCAGAAGAAGACCGCAGCGGCAACGAGGCAGAACAGGAGGCCCGCCGCACAAAAGCTTTTCCATTTTTGCATCACGATCCCACGCTTTTACAGCCCATCCCTTCATCCGCCAAGCGCGGCGGGAATATTTTACTATCGCAAACTATTTGCATTTTTTATTTGACTCTTGCAACACGCTTGCATAAACAGCGCCCTTCCTTTTTATGAAAAAGTCACTCCTCACCGCACTCTCCATCCTCGCCATGGCACCGCTCGCCGGAGCCCACGGCATCGCCCACAACCACCGCGAAACCCAAACCGAGATCAACCAGGCGCTGGATACCGGCACACAGCCGCTTACGGGTCACGAAGGCCACTCGCATGCGCAAGCCTCCCCGAGCGGCAAAAACTTCAAAGCCCCCGCGCTGGAGACCGACAACCGCATCTGGGGAGCCAACCTCACGACCGGATGGGAGAGTCGCCACATCCACTATGGTGTGAACGAAACCGGCAACGGCGGCGCCTACACCAATGAGGTGGGGGTTTGGATCAATGACTTCACGCTGAGCGTCTGGAACGGATTCGGTACATCGAGCGACTTCGAGGAGTGGGATTTCACCGCTGGCTACAATTTCGATCTCGGTCCGGTGTTTTTGATTCCCGGCTACAATTTCCGCTACACACCCGGCATCGTCGAAGAAGGCCACGCGGACGAGCATGAACACGAAGAGGCCGGACATGAAGAAGAAGGGCACGAGGAGGAAGCAGGACACATCCACAAAACCTACGGCAACGAACTCTTCGTCGTCCTCGGCACAAACAAAATCCCCTATGTCACCCCGAGCGCCGCTTTCATCTGGGATCTCAACAACACGCCCGGCGCGTTTTTGGAGTTCCGTCTCGATGGCGAAATCCCGGTTTACAAAGACATCGTTACCCTCGAACCCTACGCCCTCCTCGGCCTGAACCTTGGCTACAACACACGCACCTACTATGGCTGGAACAACTTCCAATTTGGCGTCGAAGGAAACTGGCAAATCAACAAAATCATCTACGTCTTTGCCGGCATCAACTACAGCGTCGCTATGAC
>CAXNGJ010000027.1:0-8294 GCA_964201895.1 Terrimicrobiaceae bacterium | reverse complement strand
TTGGAGGATTTGCCAAGTGGAGTCGGTGGAACCGTCGTCCACCACAACGATTTCGTGGGGAACGCCTCGGAGGGAAAGCTCGAGGTGCAGGTGCTCGATGGTGGAGGCAATGCAGCCCTCCTCGTCCCGCGCGGGGATGACAACCGAGAGCAGCGAGAGCGGCCGGGCAGGCTTGGTTTCAGGCGTGCTGGGCATTTTTGCCTTTCCAAACGGGGAGACCGGCGGCGCGGGCCAGGTTGGCTTGATCTTCGTCAAAGGTGAGGAATTCGTCGGCACCGGTCTCGCAAGCGATGGCGATGTGGAAGAGATCCATGGCACGGATGGTCAGGTCGCGGGAATGGACGGCGCTGAGTTCGTTGGCGGTGAGGCGGTTGCGCCAAGTGGTCGATAGGATGGTGTAGAAAGAGAGCATAAAGATTCCCCTGGTGTGGAAAGGTTAAAACGAATGGCCGAAGTCATCTTTCTTCAAATCAACCCTTCTCAAACGGCATTGTCCGCCGCATGAAGGCATCGAAAAGCGGAACCGTGAAATCGATATCCCCATGCGCAGGGCTAAAGGTCATTCCCTTGCGAATAAGTGAACTTCGCACAGGCGCCACAGATTGCACCGCCGCCTTCAGCGCCGCCGCCACATCCCCAGACCGATGCGGTCCGGCCCCAAGTTCGGCCATTGCCCGGAGATACTTTTTTTCTGAAGGAGTCAACCGGTCAAAACGGACCCGGAAAAAGTTCTCGTCCAACTTGCGAATGATGCCCGGCGTCGCCCGCTCCACATCGTTCTTTGTGATCGGACTGCGCTCCGCAAAATTCCACAACTCATAACCCCACTCCTGAAGAAAATAAGGATACCCCTGCGTCACTTCGAAAATCAGCGCCAGCGCCTCCTCCGTGAACTCCACATTTTGCGTCTTCACAGGCCTCTGCAGTGCATCAGCAGCCTCCGACGCGACCAGAGGTCCCAACGCTGGAAAAAGGAACAACCTTTCCGCATACGATTTCGCCTTTCCTGCAAGCCCCACCAGCTGTGGCAAACCCGCACCAAAGAGCACCAGCGGCAACTGCCTCTGCCCCACCGCATGCAAGGCCGTGATCAACGCTCGAAACTCCTGCTCTCCCAGATACTGCATCTCATCCAAAACCAAAACCATCGCCGTCCCCCGGGCTTTTGCCGCCTCCGCCACCGCCACAAGTAAAGCGGACAAATCTGCTTGTAGATTCCCGCTATCCCCCGTCCCCAACTCCGGGTCGATCTCCATCGAGAGATACTCATTCCCAAGCTTGATTGTTCCCAGAAAACTTCGAAAAACCCTCAAGGCCCGCTTCACTTTCTCATTCAAATCCGCCATCCGATCCAGCTTTAAAAGCGCCTCTCGAAGAGGCGGCGCCAACAGCTCAGGCAAACTCTGATCCTCCGGCGTCTCGATCAAAATCACTTGGCACTTCAACTCCTCTGCCGCATCCGCAATCGTCCGGAGCAAGACCGTCTTTCCCACGCCCCTCAACCCCACCAGCAAAAGACTTTTCTCAGAACGCAACGCCCGCACCCTTTGGACCGCGACATGAGCCTTTTCCAAAAGTTCCTGCCGTCCCACCAAAGCCGGAGGCGGAGTCCCCGCACCAGGGGAAAATGGATTCAAAACAACATTCATTTTCGAAATATAAAAAGGTTAGCGATGGATTTGATAACTTGGCAAATATTAGTATACATTCAACCCGAAAAGTGCTTTTTCGGTAGCGGAGGAGGCTTGGTTTCTAGGGTACTGGGCATTCTTGCCTTTCCAAACGGGGAGACCGGCGGCGCGGGCCAGGTTGGCTTGATCTTCGTCAAAGGTGAGGAATTCGTCCGCTCCGGTCTCGCAAGCGATGGCGATGTGGAAGAGATCCATGGCACGGATGGTCAGGTCGCGGGAGTGAACGGCGCTGAGCTCGTTTCTTGAAAAGCTGATTCTGGCAACCCGTGGGCTCGAGAAAAAAACCATCCGATGGAGGTCATTTTTCAATTTGAAGCGCATCAAGCAAATTTGGAAGGTCGTTTATGAGAGTATTCCAAACCTCTTCAGGATCGATTCTATCGTAAGCATGGATCAAAATATCCCGCATTCCTGCCCATTCACGCCATGGCACATTGGGATAAGCATTTTTTGTTTGGTCGCTTAGGCGCTTCACTGCTTCGCCGATGATTTCCAACTGCCGCATACAAGCGGCTTGAGTTTTGGGGTCGTCTAAAAAGGCATCCAGCGAAGCGCCTCCAAGAAATTCCGTTGCAGCCAGGCCTGCAATATTGATGTCGTTTAGGTAATCCAAATCACGCATCGCAAAATAAATCCACGGCCTCGCCTAAAATTGCCTCTTTCCTGCGAATATTTTTTGCATTCTGGATGGATTCAAATGTGCTGAGATCCGCATTTCGTTGAAATCTTTCGGATAAAAGTTTCGCCAAAGTTAGGTGGCCGATCAAAGAGGGTTTTTGGTTGTTCCGGAATTCCACAAGTAAATCGATGTCACTGTCCTGCCGAGCTGTTCCCTTAGCGCACGAACCAAAAACAGCAAGTCTGCGAATCCCCCAAGCTTGGGTTAAATCCGAGAGTTTAACATCTTTTAAATCGGCACTCATGATGCAGTCTTTAAAATTCTATCAACTATCTCCAAAAATCAGTCTCCTCTGAACTGGCAGGAATTTTGCATTCATTGGGCGGTTCTGAAAGTCACTCTATTGTGCAGGAGTGTGAAATCAAGGTTGATTTGACTTCCAAAAACTGGGCGCAGAGCGGTAGGGCGCGGGCCAGGTTGGCTTGATCTTCGTCAAAGGTGAGGAATTCGTCCGCTCCGGTCTCGCAAGCGATGGCGATGTGGAAGAGATCCATGGCACGGATGGTCAGGTCGCGGGAGTGAACGGCGCTGAGCTCGTTGGCGGTGCGCACGGTGTCGGTCCAACTGAAATCGACATGGGGCCAATAGCCGAGGCGGATTTCCTTTTCGAGGGCGCGGATAACAGAACTTGATTAGGCCAAAAAGCCCAATCTCTAGGCTTAGCGGATGGCGTTGAACACTTCCACGCGATGCCATGGGGTCCATAGCACGGCCGCACTCTCGTTGATATCCCAGAGCGAGATGGCCTTGGGGTGATTAGGGTCGCGGGTGTTTTTGAAGGCAACCCACCAAAAAGTGTCGGCGTAAAAGGTCACTTTTTTAAAGATCGCAGGAAGGCCACCGAGTCGAAATCCGGCGGGGTGCCCCAATCGGAGCAGAGTGACTCGGCGAGTTCACGCGTCATTTTGGGGCGGCTGCCGATAGGGGAGACGACGAACTTGGGTTTGCCATTTGCGGTGACAACGAGTTGGTCTCCAGCGTGGAGATCGTCAACGAGTTTCGAGGAATGGTAGAATTCTCGGGCGGTGACGGTTTTTACGGATGTCTAACACTATGTTCTGCAAGGTGGGGAGTCAAGGAGGCGGAAGGTCAGGGCACATCGGGTTCGGCGCGTTTCCAAGGCGTTCGAAAAAGCCGGCGGCGGCGGCGTAGTCGGAGGGAATCCCAATATCCAAAAAGGGCGCATCCGTTGGAAAAACCTTCACGCGCCGCTCAAGCACAAGCGCAGGCAGGACCGCCCTCTCGAGCGAAAGAGGTTCAACACGGAGTGACGCCAAAAGTTTTTGTGAAACGAAATACACACCCCCATTGATGCTGCCTGAAGCGGGAGAATCGGATTTTTCTTTGAAGGAAATGAGGCGGCCATCTGCGTCCCATTCCAGCGTTCCGTAGCGCGAGGCATCGGGCACCTGTGCGGCGGCAATGCAAAATTCTGAACCCTCTGCTGCTCCGGCGAAGGCCTTAAAATCCGGCTCGAACCAGGTATCGCCATTCATGATCAGGACGCGCTCGCTTTGCAAAAATTTCTTGGCCAGCGCCAGGGCTCCGGCAGTGCCCATGGGCTCTTTCTCCACGGAATGGTGGATAGGCATTCCCATCCACTCGAAGCCTGTTTTTTCCTGAACAAAATCGGCCATGTAACCGCTGCAGAGAGTGACGAAGCGCGCTCCGCGAAGAGCAAGCCGATCGAGCAGGTAGAATAAAAACGGTCTGCCATGAATTGGGCAATGCGCTAAGAGGGCCCTCCTGGATCTACAGGAGGGCCGAGCCTTTTTTTGCCTGATTCGGCAGGCAGGTATTTTAGCGCTCGCTGAGAGCCGTGACTCCTGGGAGGGCTTTGCCTTCGAGGAGTTCGAGGGAGGCGCCTCCACCGGTGGAGCAATGGGTGACTTTGTCGGCGACGCCGAATTTTTTGGCGGCGGTGGCGGTGTCGCCGCCTCCGACGATCGTGATGGCACCTGCTGCGGTGGCGGCGGCGACGGCGGCGGCCATGGATTTCGTGCCTTCGGCAAATTTTTCGAATTCGAAGACGCCGGCGGGGCCGTTCCAGATGATGGTTTTCGCGCGGGCGATGGCGGCGGCGAAGATCTCGCGGGATTTTGGTCCGCAATCGAGGCCTTCGAGTCCGTCGGGGATGCCGGATGTGTCATCGGCGTGGCCGGTCTCGGCATCGGGCGAGAAGGCGGTGGCTGTGATGTAATCGACCGGGAGGTGGATTTGAACTCCACGGGCTTTGGCTTTTTCCATGAGCTCGGCGACGATTTTAGCGCCTTCGGGGTCGAAGAGGCTGTTTCCAATCGGCATGTTTTCGAGGACTTTTTTGAAGGTGTAGGCCATGCCGCCGCCAATGATGATCTCGTCGGCGGTCTCGATGAGGTTGCGAATGAGCGGGATTTTATCGGCGATTTTGGCGCCTCCGAGGATGGCCAAGAGTGGCCGCTGCGGGTTGTCGAGCACGGCGGCGAAGGCATCGAGTTCCTTCTGCATGAGGAAGCCGGCAACTTTAGGGAGATCGACTCCGACGACGGAGGAGTGCGCGCGGTGGGCTGTGCCGAAGGCGTCGCTCACAAAGACATCGCCGAGCTTCGTGAGGCTGGCACGGAAGGCGGCGACTTTTTCGGGATCGGCTTTGGTGGAGGTGCCATCCTCATTTTTGACTTTGCCTTCTTCTTCGATGTGGAAGCGGAGATTTTCGAGCAGGACGACTTCGCCGGGCTGGAGCGAGGCACAAGCGGCTTCGACTTCGGTGCCGACGCAGTCGTTGAGGAACTTCACGGGCTTGCCGAGGAGTTCGGAGAGTGTTTCAGCAACGGGCTTGAGAGAAAATTTTTCGACGACTTTGCCATCTGGGCGGCCGAGGTGGCTCATGAGGACGACGGATGCGCCTTCATTCAAGGCGTGTTGGATCGTGGGCAATGCGGCGGAGATGCGCTGGGTGTTCGTGATGGCGCCGGTCTTTTTGTCTTGGGGAACATTGAAGTCCACACGCATGAGGACGCGTTGGCCTTTGACGGAAATGTCTTTGATGGATTTTTTCATAGTAGTGGGAAATTTGAAAAAGAGGGAGGAACGGGTTTGTCTGAAATGGAATGACCACAGAGTTCACAGAGGGCACAGAGTTTTTATATCTCTGTGTTCTCCGTGTCCTCTGTGGTCAATGATTCTATCCGGGTTTACTTGGCGATGACGCGGACCATCTCGAGGACTTTGTTCGAGTAGCCCCACTCGTTGTCATACCAGGAGACGAGTTTGACGAAGGTCGGGTCGAGAGCGATGCCGGCTTCGGCGTCGAAGACCGAGGTCTGGGTTTCGCCACGGAAGTCTGTGCTGACGACTTTCTGGTCGGTGTAGCCAAGGATGCCTTTGAGCGGGCCTTCGGAAGCGGCTTTGATGGCGGCGCAGATTTCCTCATAGGAGGCTGGCTTGTCGAGTTCCACCGTGAGATCAACAACCGAGACATCGGAGGTTGGCACGCGGAATGCCATTCCGGTGAGTTTTTTGTTGAGGGCTGGGATGACCTTGCCCACGGCCTTGGCAGCGCCGGTCGAGGATGGGATGATGTTCTCGAGAATGCCGCGTCCACCGCGCCAATCCTTGCTGCTCGGGCCGTCCACGGTTTTTTGTGTGGCTGTGGCAGCGTGAACAGTGGTCATGAGACCGCGCTTGATGCCGAAGGTGTCGTTGATGACTTTGGCGAGCGGGGCGAGACAGTTTGTGGTGCAGCTCGCATTCGAGATAATGGACTCGCCGGCGTAGCTCGCGTGGTTCACGCCGTAGACAAACATCGGAGTCTCATCCTTGGAAGGCGCGGACATGATGACTTTCTTGGCGCCGGCCTTGAGATGCGCTTCCGCACTGGCGTTGTCGAGAAAGAGGCCTGTGGATTCCACCACGATATCGGCACCAACTTCGTCCCATTTCAGAGTGGATGGATC
This sequence comes from Terrimicrobiaceae bacterium, assembly GCA_964201895.1. GTDB lineage: Bacteria > Verrucomicrobiota > Verrucomicrobiia > Chthoniobacterales > Terrimicrobiaceae > UBA967. The sequence goes on along the minus strand of CAXNGJ010000027.1, from coordinate 1,989 downwards.
TTTAACAGCAGTGAGGCGGATTTTGTTGCCGTTTACGATGAGGTGATTGCCCTCGACCGAAACTTCGCCTTCGAAACGACCGTGAACCGAGTCGTATTTGAGCATGTAAGCGAGATACTCAGGTTCAAGAAGATCGTTGATGCCGACAACTTGAATGTCCTTGCTGAAATTTTTGACCGCCGCACGGAAGACCATGCGCCCGATGCGTCCGAAGCCGTTGATACCGATTTTTACCATGATGTTTTTTTAGAGTTGGATTGATGTTCCGGCGGGGAACGAGTATTTAAGAGGGCTTAGGCGGCAGCGTCAATCGCGAAAGGAGATTTGAATTCAAAATCTCAAAGAGCGTGAGGAAAGTCCGGTCGCTGCAAAATGGAACGGCTTTCGTGCCGGCGCATGATAATCTCTACGAGGATTTCGGGTTCATTGGTTTTTTTTTATCCGATCTGCGTAAACGCTGATGAGTTCCTGAGCTTTGATTTTTGCAGTACTGGTAATATACCCCTCCAGATCATTCATGTGACGCTCAGCGTCGGCATCTCCCTGCTCCGCGGCCTTGCGTACCCACTCCACGGCCTGCGCTGCGTCCTGCGGGACTCTTAAGCTGAGATTGTACTGAGCCGCATTCCCCTGCTCTGCGGCCTTGCGCAACCACTCCACAGCCTGCGCTAGGTCCTTCGGAACACCATTGGCTGTGTAGTATATTCCAGCGAGATTGAACTGTGCTTTGGCATCTCCCTGTTCCGCTAATCTACGCGTCTCAGCTAAGTTGGGAGGTTCAGCGCCCGAAGCCGAAGGTACGCTCACAAAATTGGACAGGAAAACCAGCAAGACCAGGGTGCCACGCAACAACCGTGCGCCAGACTGATCTCGTTTCATTGTGCAAGAGACAAGCATTTGCTTTTTGACCACTGGCACGCGTTCTCCAGCCTGGACGCGCGGGGCGTTAAAACGACTCTTCGCTCGGTGAAATCCTATTAAAAACAGATGCACTATCGTTTCTTTCATGGGCATGAACGATTCTTCCAAATCTTGCATGTCGCGTCCAGCCAAATGCAGCCACTGCGCTGCTAACGCATAACCTTGGAATAAGCATTTGAACCACAGATTACACAGAAAAACACGGATTACCAAGGCCTAGCAGAGTTCAAGGCACTCACCCTGCGGGTGAATTGTGATGAAGCGAAATCTGATACGTAACTGATTTAATCTGTGTATTCTGTGAAATCTGTGGATAATTCCTACTGGCGGATTTAGGATAATAGAAACTCCACACGAGGTGAAGGAATTTAAAAGCAAAAAAAAGCCCGGTGCCTTGTTTCCAAAGCACCGGGCATAATCCTGGCAATGACCTACTCTCGCACAACCTATAGAAGCACTACCATCGGCTCAGCAGCGTTTCACTTCCGTGTTCGGGATGGGAACGGGTGGGTCCACTGCGCGGGATCACCAGACTTCGCAGAACTCGTGTTCAAAAGAATGAACTTGCGAGATCGTCGCCTGTCTGGCGGCCAGAATATGTCAGAGAACAGACACTGTTCTTTGAAAATCGCACATTAGGGGAAAATTATACTCTTCGCTAATTAAGCTGAGTAAATGAAGAAAAAAAGCCGAACGAACATTAGTATTGTTAAGCTCAACACATTACTGCGCTTACACCCACAACCTATCAACGTGGTGGTCTACCACGGTTCTTCAGGGAGATTTCATCTTGGGAGAGGCTTGGCGCTTAGATGCTTTCAGCGCTTATCCTTTCCAAACATAGCTGCCCAGCGGTGCTTCTGACGAAACAACTGGATCACCATAGGTTTGTCAATCCCGGTCCTCTCGTACTAAGGATTGAACCCCTCAAATCTCCTGCGCCCACAGTGGATAAGGACCGAACTGTCTCGCGACGTTCTGAACCCAGCTCGCGTACCACTTTAACCGGCGAACAGCCGGACCCTTGGGACCTTCTCCAGCCCCAGGATGTGATGAGCCGACATCGAG
>CAXNGJ010000026.1:0-8300 GCA_964201895.1 Terrimicrobiaceae bacterium | reverse complement strand
TGTTTCAGCAAGCAAAGTCGGAACCGGCAGTTTGGCGAGCGCCTTGGGCACGGCGAGAAGCCGGCGGATATCATCGCCTCGCTCAAAACGGTTGCCGAGGGGGTGCCGACAGCCTTGAGCGCGTCCCAGTGCGCGAAGCGACTCGGCATCGACGCCCCGATCACGGCCGAGGTCTGCGCCGTCCTGCATGAGGGCAAGCCACCCCGCGAATCCATATCCTGTTTGCTCGGCCGTCCACCCAAGCCGGAGAACGAGCATCCAAGCACACGCACCTGATGAAAATCGGTTTCGTTCGCCGCGGGCACTCGAGCACTGGAGGAGCGGAGGCTTACCTCATCCGACTGGCTTCGGAGTTTCGCAGATTGGGTCAAGAGACCACCCTCATCACCACGCCCGACTGGCCCGCCGAGCGCTGGCCGTTTGGAGACATCCACCGCCTGCCCGGCAAGTCGCCGCAGGAATTCGCCACGGCTTTTCACACCACTCGCACCGGCTGCGATATCCACTTCAGCATGGAGCGTGTTCCCGGCTGCGATGTTTACCGGGCGGGTGATGGCGTGCACGCCGCCTGGCTTGCGCGGCGCGATGCGTTTGAGCCATTTTGGAAAAAGGTCACCCGCTGGCTGAATCGCAAGCATGCAGCGATTCTTGACCTCGAGCGCCGTGTTTTCGATCCCGCAAACACCCGCCTCGTCATTGCGAACTCCGGGATGATCCGGGATGAAATCCTCACTCGCTTTTCCTTCCCGCAAGATCGCGTGCGGGTCGTTTACAATGGCATTCATCCCCCAGTCGAACTCCCGCCGCGCGACGAGGCGCGCCGGCGTTTCGGCATCGACCCCGACACTTTCTGCGTTCTTTTCCTCGGCACCGGCTGGGAACGGAAGGGTCTTTCGACAGCCATCAAAGCGATGGAAATGGTCGATGACGCCACGCTTCTCGTAGCGGGGCGCGGACCGGCGGATTTATATCACGGCGCAAACGCTCGCTTTCTCGGCCCTGTTTCGGATATCGCCGCACTCTTTGCGGCAGCTGATGTCATGACGCTACCAACATGGTATGACCCCTTCTCGAACGCCTGCCTGGAAGCGCTTGCTGCCGGCTTGCCGGTGATCACCACAGGTGCCAACGGCTTTTCCGAAATCATGACACCTGGCATCCATGGGGAAGTCATCGCGCCGGGGGATGCTCTCGCATTAGCCGAGGCGATCGAATCGTGGAGGGATCCCGCCCGCCGCGCGGAAGCGCGTCCAGCCTGTCTCAAGCTCGCCGGAGAATTTTCGATGGAGCGCAACGCGCGCGAGACGTTGGCGATCCTCGAGCAGACCATCCAGAGCGCCGACGTCAACGCCGGCCCCTCGCGCGAGCTACCATAAAACACATGAAGCCAACGAAAAATCGGCGTAAAAATGCCGACGGGGACGTCGGCGTTCCGAAAAAATCTTTCCGGCTTCATTCTTGCAGGCCCACATCGACGGGATATTGATGGCGCTATGGAGACTCTCAACAAACTCACGGAACAGGGGGCGTCATTGGTCTGGGGGCCATGGTTCATCGTGCTTCTCTTTGGAACACACCTCTTCCTGACCATCCGCACGGGATTCATGCAGCGACATCTCGGGCACGCCATCAAGCTGTCCGTGAGCAAGGAGCCTGGGTCACCGGGGGATATCAGCCAATTTGGCGCGTTGGTGACGGCTCTTGCAGCGACGATTGGAACGGGAAATATCTACGGCGTGGCTGGTGCTGTTCTCATGGGCGGCCCCGGAGCGGTGCTCTGGATGTGGCTCACCGGTGTCTTTGGCATCGCCACAAAGTATGCGGAGGCCCTGCTCTCTGTGAAATACCGCGTCACCAATGATCGCGGCCAGATGTCTGGAGGCCCGATGTATGTGTTGGAAAAAGGCCTCAACGCCCGCTGGGCGGGGGTTTTGTTTGCGATTTTCACGGCCATCGCCGCGTTCGGCATCGGAAACATGGTTCAGTCCAATGCGATCGCGGACATGATCGTGGCAAAAAAAGACCTCCTCCCGTTTGCGGTTTCGGACGCGAATTTGAAAATCGGCGTCGGCATTTTACTCACCCTGATAACGGGTGCCGTGATCCTCGGAGGCATTAGTTCCATTTCCAATTTCTGCACCATCCTTGTTCCGTTCATGGCGGCATTTTACATTCTCGGGTGTCTCATCATGCTTTGTTTGAACTGGGACAAACTCGGCGGCGCGTTGCACCTCATCGTCACCAGCGCGTTCACAGGCCAGGCCGCCGTGGGCGGATTCGTCGGCGCGGGCATTGCCGAGGCTATGCGCTATGGAATAGCCCGCGGGCTTTTCTCGAACGAATCCGGACTCGGCAGCGCGCCGATCGTCGCCGCCGCTGCCCGCACCCGTGATCCCGTGCGCCAGGCGCTTGTCTCCAGTACTGGCACATTCTGGGACATAGTCGTCGTGTGCGCCCTTACCGGCCTCGTGATTGTATCTTCGGGGGATTGGCAGACCGGCGGTCTCACCAAAGCCAGCCTTTGCGATGCCGCCTTCCACAAGGTCGGAATTTTCGGCGACATCATTCTCGTCGGCGGCCTGTTGACCTTTGTTTTCTCCACGATTCTCGGCTGGTCTTACTACGGCGAGAAGGCTGTGGAATACCTCGCTGGAGTCCAAGCGATCACGCCCTATCGCTGGCTCTGGGTCGCGGCCGTATTCGTAGGCTGTGTCTGGAAAAGTGACGCCTTGTGGAATTTCTCGGACATGATGAACGGCCTCATGGCGATTCCCAATCTTGTTGCACTGCTTTTGTTGAGCGGGGTGATAGCTGCTGAATCCAAACGCTACTTTTCAAACCGCAAACCCGATTGAACCCGAAATAGAGTTTTAATCAGGATGAATCGCCTACGGAATTGCATCTCCGGCGGGACAAGGCATGGTTGAAAGGATCCACAAGAGTGCCCAAGGTGGTGTTCAGGATTGCACAAAACATTGGATGCTCATGGAAGTGTAAACAACCTATTCTCTGTGCTCTCTGTGTCCTCTGTGGTTAATTCCGATTGAAGACCATGCCCACGTCATCCGATCCTGCAGAGACTAAAATCCGCGCCAACTTCGCATCCCTCGCCAAAAAGTGGCTTGAGGAATCGTGTGAGCTTTTTCCCGAGCAGGCCAGCAAGCTTGGGTTTCACCAATATGATTCCCTGCTGAGCCGTAACACGCCGGAGATTCACCGCAAACACATCGCCCTTCTTGAGCGAACACTGGTTGCGGTCGAGGCCTTGCCCGAAGCGGCTTTCCATGGCGACGACTGGCTCGACCGGCGGGGTCTGCTTGCGAGGCTCCGCATGGATTTGCTCTCCGAACGCGATCTCCTCCGCTGGCGCACAAATCCTCAGACGCACTCGAATTCCGCGATCGATGCGATTTTCGAACTCGTGGTGAGGAACTCCGGCAAGCTCCGCCAGGCGCTGCCCGCCATCGAAGCCCGCCTAAAAAAAATCCCCGCCTACCTGCGTGCCGGGCTGGAGTGTATCGAGGCACCCGATCCGCTTTGGACCTCGCTCGGCGTCCAATCCTGCGCTGGAGCTGTTGAATTTCTGCACGGCTTGGAGCAGGAACTTTGCAGCCTTTCCAGCAAGCCCAAGGCCTTCGTCTCGACCCTGAAAGCCGCAGCCAAGGCCTTCGAGGAATACGCCGCCGGCATCGGCAATAAAAAGTCTGGGCCGAAGGGGGGCTTCTCCATCGGGCGTGAGAGGTTCGAATTTCTCATCCGCGAGCAACTCGGCCTCGACCTCTCGCTTCCCGAGGCCCGCTCACTGGGAGAATACCAGATCCAGCGCCATGAATTCCTCCTCGAACGCGCCGCCCGTCGTCACGGGCGCAAATCCGCGCGCGAGATTATTGACCGCGCCGCTGCTGGATGGACCCCCGAGCTCCCGCTGCTCGACGTTTACCGTCAGGCCACATCAGACATCAAAGCCCGTCTCGGGAAGCTCGGCCTTGTCACCGTTCCAAAGGGCGACACCCTGAAGGTTCTTCCTGTGCCACCTTTTCTGAAGCACCAATTTCCGACAGCCGCCTACAGCGCGCCGGAGCCGTTTTCACGCGACCAAACCGGCATCTTCTGGGTGAACGATCTGAGTCTGGACCAAGAGAATCCGGAAAAAAAACTCGCCGAAATCCGCCAGCACCACGGCTTGGAACTCACCACGGTTCACGAGGCTTATCCTGGGCATCACTTGCAATTTGTCGTTCAGTTCCAGCATGCCAGCCGTCTGCGCCGCCTTTTCGCGCACTCCATTTTCTATGAAGGCTGGACAATGTGGTGTGAGAAGCTCGCCGTGGAGCATGGTCTGGTGGACATACCCGGCGCCGAGTTGATCCAGCTGCATGATGCTCTCTGGCGCGCGCACCGCATCGTGATCGATTGCGGTTTGCACGATGGCACGCTCAGCCATGCGGCAGCGGCGAAGCGGCTCCAAAGCGGCGTGGGCTTCACTGCCGCCCGCGCAGCGGCGGATGTGAACTGGTATACCTCAAGCCCGACGGTTCCGATGAGCTATCTTCTGGGTCGTCTCGAGGTCGAAAAACTCCACCGCCACTTCGTCATGGATGCCGGCTGGCCGCTGAAGAAATTCAACGATTGGATGCTCTCGCACGGAGCCATCCCCTACAGCTGGATTCGCCGCGTCTGACAGGCTGGCATTGATTCTGCTTCAGGGTGGGTTGATGAAAAACAAGCCCATCAAAAAAATCGGAGTTCTGACAAGCGGCGGGGATTGCCCCGGGTTGAATGCGGTCATTCGCGGCGTCGTGCGGGCGGCCGCGGAGCGTGACTGGGAGGTGATCGGATTCGCCGACGGATACGAAGGGATGATCACGCCTGTGCGCTACCGAAAGCTCGATCCCAACGGCGTGGACAGCATCATGCCGATGGGCGGTACGATTCTTGGCACGACCAATCGCGGCCGGTTCGTGGCTAAAGTGGGTGCTGGAAACAAGGCGACAATTCCGAAAGCCATTCTCTCCGAGGCGCGTGAAACATTTGAAGGTCTCGGCTTGGATGCCCTTGTTTGCATCGGCGGCGATGGATCGCTGAGCACTGCTCTCCAACTCCAAAAAGCGGGCATCCCCGTGGTCGGCGTGCCGAAGACGATCGATAACGATCTGAATGCCACGGCCATGACCTTCGGATTCGACTCTGCCGTTGCCGTGGTGGTCGATGCGCTGGACCGCCTGCACACGACCGCACGCAGCCACAAGCGTCTGATGGTGGTGGAAGTGATGGGACGCCATGCGGGCTGGATCGCCCTTCACGGTGGACTTGGCGGAGGTGCGGATGTGATTCTTTTGCCAGAGATCCCCTTCCAGATGGATAAATTGCTGCAATTGATCAAAAACCGAACGCAGGATGGATTCGGCAGCACGATGATCGTTGTCGCCGAAGGTGCCAAGGAATTGGGAAAGGAACTCAGCACCAAGAAGGCGAAACTTCGTGCCAAAGGCGAAGTCCGCTTGGGCGGCATCGGCGAGCGCCTGGCCGAACAACTCGAGATGTTGACTGGTCAGGAAGCGCGGTCTGTCGCGCTGGGGCATCTCCAGCGGGGTGGAACGCCCAGCGCACTGGACCGGATATTGGCAACCCGCTTTGGCGTCGGGGCCGTGCGCCTGATCGAGGAGAGGAAATTTGGCCAGATGGTCAGCTACCTGCAATATCACGTTGGCGGTGTGCCCATAGTCAAGGCTGTGGGCACACTACGCACGGTGGACGCAAATTCTGAAACTGTGGCAGCTGCGAGGTCGGTCGGAATTTCATTTGGCGACAGATAAGCCTGCCGCCGGGCGTGGCGATTAAGCCGCCTTTGCGCGGTGCAACTCTTCGGTGCGAAGGAGCACGCGCTGGCGCATGATCTTTCCAGAGGTGAATTTGACGATGGCACGCGGAGGAATTTCCACTGTTTCCTGTGGCTTTTTAGGATTGCGGCCGATGCGTTTTTTGGTGAGGCGGACTTCAAAAACACCAAAGTTGCGAAGTTCCACATTGTTCCCCGTGGCGAGCCCCTCGGTGATTTCTTCGAGTGTCAATTGAACCACGCTAAATACCTCCTGTTGAGTGAAGCCGGTTTTTTCACTGATTTTTTTGACGAGATTGTTCTTGGTAAGGTTTGGCATAAGACTCCGCAGGTATAGGTTCCTCAGAAAAGTTTGCAAGCTATTTGCTCAAAAAATTTGGTGTAACCTGCGCTATCGTCCGACAATTTTCATCCACCTTGCGTCACCTAAAAATCTGCTTTAGCGGACAATCCAGGCCGCTGCCAAGCCGAGCACTGTGGCACCGAGTCCGCTCGCGGCCGAGGCGACGAGGTAGAGCGCAAAAAAAGAAAACCGCCTGTCGCGAAGAAAGCGCTGCAGATCGACTGCCAGCGTGGAAAATGTGGTGAAAGACCCGCAGAAGCCTGCGCCAAGTGCTACATAAGAAACTTGTGGAATCATTTCCTGTGAACAAAGCCCGGCGATCAGGCCCAGAACAAGCGAGCCGAGCGCATTCACAAAAAGCGTTCCGAAAGGAAATTCCGCTTCGGATGCCAGCGCACGGTTTGCATTCGTGTGAACAAAGCCTCCGAGGTGATAGCGCACAAGCGAGCCGATGGAACCCAGCAAGGCGATGAGCAGAATCTCGTTCATGGCCGGGCGGCCTGCTTTTCCGCACCGAGCCTTGCTCCAGCCCAGACGACTGCGATGCCGCACGCAAAACTCGCAACAAAATAAACCAGCGCGAGCGCCGAGGAGTTCGAGTGTATCATCTGCACCATCTGAAGATTCATCGTGGAGAAAGTCGTGAACGCGCCGCAGAAGCCGATTCCGGCAAAGCACCGCAGCCACTCACCGGCGGCTCCGCCCGTTTCAACCCGCGCCAGAATCCAGCCAAGAAAAAACGCTCCTGACAGATTGATGACAAATGTGGCACAGGGAAAACCTGAACCCGTATGCAACAATGAAGCCGCTGCAAGTTCGACTCCATGTCGCGACAGCGCGCCCATCGCGCCGCCGGTCGCAATCCAAAGCGAGGGATATCGAAAACCGTTTTTCACTCTGCAAAATTAGACGAATCGCACCGATGAGCCAAGAAGAGAGGCGGTCTAGGCAAGGTGCCGGCATGTCTGCTCAGGAAAAGAGCCTCAAGACGGACTCGTGAGCGGAGTTCGCCTGTCCGGCGAGTGCGGTGGCCGCATCGGTGAGGACGTTTCTTTGCGAGAGCGCGATTGTTTCCTTGGCGGATTGGGCGGTTGAGATTTTCGAAGCTGCCATGTCGGGGCAGCGATGGATTTTCGCGGAGGAATCCGAAATTTCGCGGAGCTTGGCTTGTTCCTTTTGATTTTCCTCGCGTGCGGCGAGAACGGCTTCATGCAGGTAGGCCGCAGGGCTTTCCACGTTGATGAACGGCCGATGGATGCATACAGCATCTTCGCTTTCCTGAGCCTGCACAAAGAGAGGCTGCTCCTCCCCATTGCGAGTGAAGAGGTCCAGACCATTGAATTTTTCACCTGTGAGGGATTGAAAAATATCTAGAAAATCGTGCTGCTCGGCGGAGTTTAAAAATAGATTCTGGATTTGACCGAGTGCGGAATCCTGCGTTTGAAGAAAGGAAAGGGATTCGTTAAGGCGAGCTTGAAAATGCCCTGCTTCACGAATCGCGGTGGCGGCCTTTCCGGAATGTGTCAGGTCGCAGGAATCGCTGAGCGTTCCCTGATGGCGTGAGGCAAGGTGCGACCGGTGCTCGGTGTGGCGGTCGTGGGCGTGCCTGTCATGCAGTCCGCGTGCGGCAAATGCTGAGGACGCATTGGTTTTGATGATGAACGACATATCCTTTGTCTTGTTGTGCGGATTCCGTTCCGCTTTCGGACTGGCGCGGGTCTGCGCCTGCCAAGGTAACACATCGGCAGTTACCGCCCTGGATTTAGAACTAAATCAGGGCGCTGAGAGAATACTGTCCCGCTGATTCCCGAATGGGGAGAACTCAGGGCGTCGGCGTGGGAGTCGGCGTCGGCGTCGGCGTCGGCGTGTAGCCGGGGACTCCTCGGTTGGCGAGGATTTGCCCGATGAGGTCAAGTGCTCCGGCGCTGTCGAGGCTTTGGTTATTAGCCTGCCTGGTAAGATTGGAGTCGTAGGTGGCTGTGGCTTTGCTGGAACCCGCAAAGCCGTATTCAAATGATGTCGTGGTGCTGTTGGATGTCGTGCTGTTTCCTGTGCTTGCATCCGCTTGAGGACTGCTTGCGAGGAAGTAGCCCCGCAGCTTTCTTGCGAGTTTGGAGC
>CAXNGJ010000025.1:0-8377 GCA_964201895.1 Terrimicrobiaceae bacterium | reverse complement strand
GGCTGTCATGGGCTTACTGCGCGGCCGCCGTGAAAAAGCGCTCCTGCTTGGGGGTGATCTCGCGGCCGAGTTTTTTCAGCACCAGGAGCATGTCCTCCCAGACCTTGCGTTTTTCGGTAATCGTCTGATTCCGCAAAAGCCATGCAGGGTGGTAGGTGACCATCACAGGCGTACCCTCAAAATCCAGCCAAGTGCCCCGGATGTCGCGTATCAGGCGTGTCTCGCCGAGCAGGCCCTCTGCCGCCGTCGCTCCAAGCGCGACCATGGCCCGGGGCTTGACCAAGCGCACCTGCTCACGGAGCCAAGGCAGGCAGGTGGCCATTTCATTCCCCTTTGGCTTGCGGTTGCCGGATTCTTCGCCAGGCATGTCGGGGCGGCACTTCATGACATTGGCGATAAAAATGTCATCCCGCGTGAACCCCATGGCTTCGATGATTTTTGTGATGAGTTGGCCGGATTTACCAACAAACGGCTCGCCCTGCTTATCCTCCTCGGCCCCCGGCGCCTCGCCGATGAACATGAGCTCCGCCGAGCGGTTTCCCACACCGAAGACGACCTGCGTGCGCGAGGCCACGAGATTCGGGCATTTCACGCAGCCGAGGATCGCCTTTTCCAGCAGCTCCCAGGTCCACTCGGTGGCTGGCGGTGGGGGCAGGGGCTGGACTGCCGCGGCCGGGCGGGTGGTCGCCGCCTTGCGAAGGCGCTTCAATGCGGTCTGCGAAGCTTTGGGCGCGGACTTGATGCCCTTTTGGACCTCTTGCAAAAGAGGGAGCGCCTCTGCCAGCGCCTGCTGAAAAACATCACTCATTGGCGCCAGAATTAACAATCCCTCGCGGACGGGGCGAGATTTTGCTGCGGAAGCATGGAATTTTGTTTCACGCGATCGGGGCGAAGGGCATAGTCCTCATCTCTTTTATGGCTAAATCCGACGACTCCACACCCACTGACAAGGCGGCCGCAGCCCGCCTCAAGAACCTCGACCTCGCCCTCCAGCAAATCGAAAAAGACTACGGCAGCGAGGCGATCCGCCGGCTCGGCGACGCCCATGTGTCGCAAGTCGAAAGCATCCCCACCGGCAATATCATGATCGACCGCGCGCTCGGCGTAGGCGGTTTCCCCCGTGGACGCATTATCGAGATTTACGGCCCGGAAAGTTCGGGAAAAACAACCCTCACGCTCACAGCGATCGCCCAAGCCCAGAAGCTCGGTGGCCTGGCGGCATTCATCGATGTGGAGCACGCTCTTGATCCCCACTACGCCCGCAAACTCGGCGTCAACCTCGATGAACTCCTTGTCTCCCAGCCCAGCTCGGGCGAGGAGGCTCTCCGCATCTGCGAGACACTCGTGCGCTCGAACGCGCTCGACATCATCGTGCTCGACTCCGTGGCCGCTCTGGTGACAAAATCCGAACTCGAAGGCGAGATTGGCGACGCGGTCGTGGGCGCACAGGCCCGCCTGATGAGCAACGCGCTCCGCAAGCTCACCGCGTTCATCTCTAAAGCCAATACGATCTGCCTTTTCACAAACCAGATTCGCGAAAAAATCGGCGTTATGTTCGGCAACCCCGAGACGACACCTGGTGGCAAGGCGCTCAAATTCTACGCCAGCATGCGAGTGGACATTCGCCGCATTGGCGCGATCAAGAACAGCGATGGCACGATCTCCGGCAATCGCACGAAAATCAAACTCGTCAAAAACAAGGTTGCCGCTCCCTTCACCGAAGCCGAGTTCGACATCATGTATAACGAGGGCATTTCCAACACCGGCTCGCTCCTCGACCTCGCCCTCGAAAAAGGCATCGTTGAAAAACGCGGATCCTGGCTGAGCTACAAAGGCGAGCAACTCGCCCAAGGCCGCGACGCCGCGAAGGAAGTCCTCAAAAACGATCCAAAAATCTACGCCGACATCGAGGCGCAGGTTCTAGCGGTTCTTTGATCGCTTCTTCGAGGAGGGAATCACCAGCCACCTGCATTGAAGCTGCAGCGCGCTTTTTCAGATGACACCGCTTGTTCTTGTTGTCGGATTTCTCGGATCCGGAAAAACCACGTTTCTCAAAAACCTCATGCCCGCACTCGCGGTCGAGGGACTGACGCCAGAGCTGATCATCAATGATTATCAGAATGCCCGCATCGATGCGGAGCAGTTCAGCGATCTCGCTGCCGAGGTGAAGGCGCTTAGCGGCGACTGCGTGTGCTGTGGATCAAGGGATGAATTGCTAGAGGCTCTGCGGGATTTCCGGCACGAGAGCGGCCGGGTCATGATCGTGGAAACCAATGGCACGACCGATTCCGCGCAGCTTATCGAATCCCTCGCGCTCGATCCCTCGCTGAAAAAATTCAGTCCTCCAGTCCAACTCTCGATCATCGACGGCAAGCGCTGGCAGCGCCGGTTTTGGCACAATGCCCTCGAGCGCGAGCAGGCCCGCACAGCCTCGCACATTCATATATCGCGAGCGGATTCCGTCACGGTGGAACGCATGGAAGCCGTGTTGGAATCCCTGCACGAATGCGGCGTCAGAGGGAAGAGGACGGATCCCGTCTCATTCGCCAAGGACCTCGCGCTCATCTCGGATACCGCTGAGGAAACCCACATTCACGAGCATCCCGCAGAGAGCTCCTGTGGACATCACTCGCAGCACGCCCATGGGCACGATACCCACCATTTCGCCTCGTGTGAGATTCCGCTGCCGGAGATTCTGGAGAGAAAGGCATTCGAGGCTCTTATGGAGGACTTGCCCGAGGAAGTCCTGCGGGCGAAGGGGCTCGTGGTTTTTGATGACGCTCCGGCCGAGTTTTTTGTTTTCCAAAAAGTCGGGTTCGATGACGAGACCCGTTTGTTTCCGGTCGGCCGCGAGCCGCGCGTCAAGACGCCGCTGCTGCTCCTCATCGGGCCCAGCCTTCCGGTCGAGGCCCTCCGAGAGCGTGTGGAGCGTCTCAGGACCGCCCGGTAGCAGGCCTGCTCAGATCGGCAGCAGGGTTTGCACCATGTTGTCGATAACGCCGGAGGAGATCGCGTAGCGCGTCAGGCTCGCCGTGTCGTGGATGCGCAGTTTGTCCATGAGGTTCTGGCGGTGTTTTTCGACCGTCTTGATACTGATGTTGAGTTCTCCGGCGACCTGCTTGTTTGCTGCTCCCTCGGCGATCAGCTGCAACACTTCGACCTCGCGGCTGGTGAGCTTGATCGCTGGCTTGTGCCCGTTACCGGAAGGAATCTCATCGTAAATCGTCCGCATGCGGCGTGAGATAGCCGGGCTGTGGAAGGTATTACCCTTTGCGACTTCGTGGATGGCGTGGGTGATGAGATTCGAAGGGGAGTCCTTGAGCAGGTAGCCTTGGATGTCGCCATCGATGACCTGCTGGATATATTGGTCGGTGCCGAAAGCGGTGAGCAGGATGATTCGGACATCCGGCGCGAGTTGGCGGATCTGGCGCGCGGCAGCGAGGCCGTTCAGGCGGGGCATTCCGATATCCATGAGGAGAACGGTTGGGCGTTTCTCGACGGCGAGGTCCACCGCTTTGCGGCCGTTGTCCGCCTCGCCGATGATCTCGATGGTTTTATCCAGTTCGACCAGTGAGCGCAGCGCCTCCCGGATGAAGGTGTGGTCGTCCACGATCATGAGCCGGATCGTTGAGGTTACCTTCGGCTTGGATGGTTGGTTGTCGGGGGCGCTGCGTCTTGCTGCCGTGAGCGGCCGCTTGGCTTCACGGGAAGAGGTTGTTGAGAGGCGTTTCGAAAGAGTGATTTTTTTCATCGGGGTGTCTTGGTAGCAGTGATGGATTGGCGGGGTAATAGGGTGAATGCGAAGTCGGCCGGAGCCGCTGCGCTCCACATCCCTAAGGGAAATCCTGATACGCCCACCGGTTTCTTTATCGATTCGTGGACTTGGCCTCCTCGGCGTGGAATGAGTGGGCGGTGGTTGCGGCTCGTTCGCGGGCGGCCAGTGTGCGGCCTTCACTGCGAACCTTGCTGTTCACTGTCTTTCCCGCGTTCGTGCGGGCCCGGTCCTCGCGGTCGATGTGGATGCGCGGGGCGGGGGCGGTCGTGTTTTTTGGTGTTGTTTTTTTCATGTTTGGATCGGCTTCAAGCCGCTTCCCCGCATGCTCAACCTTGTAGGTGGCGGATGCGATGGGGGGTTGACCTTATTGGCGGAGGAACGAAGCGGGGATTGATTGCTGTCGAAACTATGACTCACCCAATGCTCGCCAAATTCGCAATCAATTACACCGTCTTCCCGGAACACAACAAACGCGTGGAGACCCACCACACGGATGATCCAGTCGAGGCAGAGACATTCCTTGTTCAACTTCTCACCAGCGGAGCCCGCATCCACTCCATCATGCATGACGGAGTGCCCGTTGAACCCCATCAGTTCGACCGGCTGCTGAAAGTCGCCGCCACCAGAGTTGCCGCCGAACTCATCAGCCGATCGCTCCACATGGACTACGCCGAGGTGAAACACCGCTTCGGCTTCGCCTCGTAAACAAGCCAACTCATTTCAAAAACAAAAACCATGCTCAATACGCATCACAAAAACAGCCGCGGCAGGCTCGTGGACACCTTTTCCGGGATCGTCCAAATACCTGTCGATTCCATGCACCTCGAAGCTGAATGGATCATGCCACCGAATGCCTCGGGGGTCGTGATCTTCGCCCACGGGAGTGGCAGCAGTCGCCACAGCCGGAGAAACCAATTCGTTGCCTCCATCCTCCATGAATCGGGAATTGGAACTGTCCTGCTGGATCTGCTCACCCGTCAGGAGGAAAGAAGGGACGCCGCAGATGGTCAACTCCGCTTCGACATCGAAATGCTCACCAACCGCCTGATCACAGCCGTGAGGTGGGTCGAAGACCATCCGGCCGCACATGATCAGCCGATCGGCATTTTTGGCGCCAGCACAGGCGCGGCAGCCGCCATCGCGGCAGCCTCGATCCTTGGCGACCGCATCAGCGCAGTCGTCTCGCGCGGCGGGCGTCCGGACTTGGCCTACGAGCACCTACGCCACGTTACAGCTCCCACGCTTTTGATCGTGGGCGAGCGCGACGATGCCGTTGTGCGTTTGAACAAGGAGGCCAGCCAGCACCTGCGATGCATGAAGAAACTCTCTATTATCCCGGGCGCCACACACCTTTTTGAAGAGCCAGGCGCACTGGAAAGGGTGGCAAGCCTCGCCGCGGCGTGGTTCAAAAACCATCTCGCACGGGATTCGCGCAAACAGGAAACGTACAGGGAGGCCGTCGAAGTATGAATGCGCGATTCCAAAACCGCGACGAGGCCGGAAGAATTCTTGCCGCAAAACTCATGATTTATGCCAACAGGCCTGAAACGATCGTTCTCGCCCTCCCCCGTGGCGGCGTGCCAATTGGCTATGAGATCGCCAGGGCACTCAACCTGCCGTTGGATGTGATGATCGTCCGAAAACTCGGCGTACCCGGACACGAGGAACTCGCCATGGGCGCAATTGCCAGTGGTGGTGTGCGTGTATTGAACCGCAGCGTCATCGAGAGCCTTCGCATCCCGCCTGACTCACTCGAGGCGGTCGAAAAACGTGAAGCGCTGGAGCTAATGCGCCGCGAAGCGACCTATAGAGGAAATCGACATCCAATCCCACTCAAGGGGAAAACGGTTATTCTTGTCGACGACGGAGTCGCAACGGGATCGACCATGCGCGTCGCAATCAGCGCGCTCCGCGAGCAGTACGTTGGGCGTATCATTCTGGCCACGCCAGTCGCCCCGCCGACTGTGCGCTGGGAAATGGAGGCGCTGGTGGAGGATTTCGTAGCCCTTGTCATGCCGGAGGATTTCTTCGGCGTGGGGCAATGGTATGACGACTTCACTCAAGTCTCCGATGACACCGTTTACGAACTTCTTCGAAAGGGTGCGAAACTTCAGCCAGCGGAGGTCGCATGAACGCCGCTGTCGAAACGATTCGACGCAGCGCGCAACCATTGAGCGGAGATCTGTCGGACTACGACAGCCTCATCGAACGCTGCGAAAAAGCAAAAGTCGTCATGCTCGGAGAGGCCACGCATGGCACACATGAATTCTATGAAGCCCGTGCAGAGATCACGAAACGGCTCATCGACGAACTCGGTTTCAACGCCGTGGCCGTCGAAGCCGACTGGCCTGATTCTTGGAGAGTGAATGCATTTGTGACAGGCTTCGATGGCGACACCGCTGCAGCCGATGCGCTGGGTGGATTCAAACGATTCCCCCAGTGGATGTGGAGAAACAGCGATGTGCTCGACTTCACCGGTTGGCTCCGCAACCGCAATATCAACTCTGGAGAACAGGAAGTTGGCTTTTATGGCCTCGACCTCTACAGCCTCAACGAGTCGATGCAAGCAGTCCTCGAATACCTGCGTGAAACCGATCCCGCAGTGGCGCGAACATTTACACACCGCTACGCGTGCTTCGACCACTTCGGCGGCGATCCCAAGCGATACGGACTCTTCACCGGCACAGGCATTTCGAAAAGCTGCGAAGACGAGGTGGTCGCAGCTCTTGCCGATCTGCGTCGTAAAAAAGGAGCATGGCTCGGACTCGATGGCCGCCGCGCCGCAGATGCCTACTTCAGCGCCGAGCAGAATGCCGCAGTCGTTGCCGATGCCGAAAACTACTACCGCACGATGCTCCGCGGAGATGTCCAGTCCTGGAATCTCCGCGACCGGCACATGATGAATACCCTGCTTGCAATATCCTCACACCTGGAAGCTCTCCATGGACAAGCGAAGGTTGTCGTGTGGGCACACAATTCCCATATCGGCAACGCACGCGCGACGCAAATGGGACATCGCGGCGAGTTCAACATCGGCCAACTGGCACGCGAGCATTTCGGCACGGCGGCCATTTTGATCGGCTTCACCACCCACAATGGCACAGTCACGGCGGCATCGGATTGGGATGCGCCAGCGGAACGGAAGGGGGTACGTCCGGCGCTCGCCCACAGTTGTGAAAAGATGTTCCACGAAACCGAGATTCCTCGCTTCTGGTTGGATTTTTCAAAACACAAGGATGCTGCCGAGCTGCTACACCATCCGCTGCTCCAACGAGCCATCGGCGTCATCTATCGGCCAGAAACCGAGCGGGAAAGCCACTACTTCACAGCCAATGTATCCGACCAGTTCGATGCGGTTTTCCATTTCGATGAAACCCGCGCTGTCGAACCCCTCGAGCGCAATCCGGCTTGGGAAGCCGATGGAGTTACCGAGGTCGATGAGACCTATCCGACCGGACTGTGAGAACCAAAAACGAATAAATGAAAGAAATGACCCTTAGTTTACGTAAACCAGGGATCGGTAGTGACAGTAACCACGCGTTTGGAGGTGGACGGTCATTCAACTCCGGGTCACTTGCAGGCCGGTGTCTGAGATATCCATTCGCACGAAGCGGGCTCTGGGGTTCGGCGGGCGGGTGGTGAGTTCGTAGCGGATCCGGGCGGCGGCTTCGGCGTCTTTTGCAAGGAAGAGGATGTAGCCGCCGCCGCCTGCTCCGGGGAGCTTTGCGGCGGCAGTCCAATCGGAGACGCGGTTCAGGATGTTCTGGACGGCAGGCGGATTGGTGCCGGCGTCGAGGGCGCAGTTGAGTTCCCAGGTACGCTTCACGACGCCGCAGAGGTCGTCCCACGACTCGCGTTGGAGGATATCGAAAGACTCGCGTGCATGCGTGGCGATTTCGTCGAGGAGGGACATTGTTTCGGGGCGGTTGAGAAACATGCCGCGCACAATATCGCGGAGGATGCCTTTTGCGACGCGGGTGATGCCTGTGTAGTAAAGGAGGGCCAAGCCGTTTGTGTTCGACGGGCCGAAGAGGTGCTGTGGGAGCCAGCGCACGAGGCCGCGCTGGGTGAAGCCGGGCGAGGATTCGATCATTTTCAGGCCGCGATAGATTCCACCCGCTTGGTCCTGCCAGCCGCCGCCGGTGGTGAGAAGTTGCTCCAGCGCGAGGGTGCGGGAGCAGATTTCCTCATGATGCCAGCCCAAGCCACAAACTTCAGAGAGTGTACCCAGAAGTGTGGCGGCAAGGATGCTGCTGGTGCCGAGGCCGGAGCCTTTCGGCGTTGCGGCAAGGAGGGATATCTCAAGGCCGCCGCCGAACTCACCAAGGAGCTCTTCGAGAGACCCCGCGCGGGTGTAGGCGGTGAAGCGCGGATGGAAGCCTGCAAGCGCAAGAGCGGCCTTCGCGAGGGAAAACTCGGCGCCGACATGCGTGAAGTCTTCCAATTCCTCAAAGGTGCGGACGCGCGTTTCGGCTCCGAGGTCGATAGAGCGGATCACGATTTCGCGGTGGAGCGGAACGCGGGCAAAGACCTGCACGGGCGGCTGGCCATTGAGATCGAGCGCGAGATTCACCACCGCGCCGCCGCGTTTCAGGCAGTACG
>CAXNGJ010000024.1:0-8477 GCA_964201895.1 Terrimicrobiaceae bacterium | reverse complement strand
AGCGATTGCTTCGATCAATGAAGCCCGCGTGGCCGATGACAAGGTTCCCACGAATGCCCTTCACATTTGGATTCAAATGGCGCACCGAGCCGTCGCCATCGTGATTTTTCTCGCCGTCGCCGCCGTCGCCTGGCGCGCGTTTTCAAATCCCATAGCCCGCTCAGCCCGTTTCTGGGCCGCCGTCTGGCTCGTGATGATCACCGCACAGGTCGCGCTGGGAGCTTGGACGATCTGGTCGAATAAGGCGGCTGATGTCGCCACCGCCCACATGGCGCTCGGCGCACTCTCTCTCATCGTCGGGGTGATTTTTTCCTTCCGCCTCTGGCGCGGCACCGAGGCCGGACGCTTTATTGTTCCCGACCGTCCCCCTGTTTCCGAATTCGCGCGCATCGCATGAAGAGCGCTGCAGCCCTTCCAGAGGAACGAAAAAACGCCCTGCTCGACGATGTGCTTGAGCTGGTAAAGGCCCGTCTCTCCTTCCTCGTCCTCATCACCACACTTGTTGGCTTCCTGCTCGGCTGGAGAGGGCCTTTCGACTGGGTTCTGCTCACCGCCACGCTCCTCGGCACCGCCCTCTGCGCAGGTGGAGCGGCCGCACTCAACCAATGGTGGGAGCGCGACAGCGACAGCCGCATGAAGCGCACACGCGGACGCCCGCTTCCCGCCCGCCGCATGCAGCCCCAAGACGCTCTCCTTTTTGGAATTTTCTTTTCCTTAAGTGGCATTGCCATCCTTGCCCTCTTCGCGAACCACCGTGCCGCCTTCCTCGCTTTCGCCACCATTGCGATCTACATCTTTGTTTACACCCCGATGAAGCGCATCAGCTCGCTGAATACGCTCGTCGGCGCGAGTCCCGGCGCCCTCCCGCCGCTCATCGGCTGGGTTGCCGCCCGTGGAAACTACAACATCGAAGGCTGCCTCCTCTTCGCCACACTCTGGTTCTGGCAAATGCCACACTTTCTGGCCATCGCCTGGATGTATAAGGACGACTACGCCGACGGAGGATTCGTGATGCTCACCGCCAACGACCCCGAGGGGCGCACGACATCGCGCCAAGCCATGCTCTACACCCTCTTTCTCGTGCCAGTGACCTTGATGCCCTCGATGCTCGGCTTGAACTCCGCAGTGTACTTCCTCGGCGCTCTGGCCCTCGGACTCGCTTTCACAGCCTTCGCGCTGCGATTCATCATGCTGCGGAACCGCAATGCGGCGCGAAATCTTTTCTTCGCATCGATCATTTACCTGCCGCTCCTGCTCGGGTTGCTAGTTGCCACGAAGAGATGAAAAAACCGACCTCTCGCAATGCGGTTGTGATGGCCCTCCTCTGGCTTTTTGCTATTTCCCTCTGCGCACTGGTTCTGATACTCATGAATCTTCGTGGACCATTGATCAGTCCGTGATCCCTTTTTAAAAAACCAACCAACCATGTCCTCAGCAGCCCTTACACACGATTCCCACGAGCACCACGGCGCACCGCCAGCCACGGCCAAGTTCGGCATGATCATGTTCCTGATATCCGAGGGCATGCTCTTCGCTGGACTTCTCGGCGGCTATTTCGTTCTCCGCTGGGCAGAGAACGGCTTCCCTTGGCAGGCAGGCCACGCGTGGCCGCCAAGCAAGGACATCGCCCACCTCCCGGTTTTCCTTACCACGATCAATACCGTTTTCCTGATCGCGAGCAGTTGCACATTCCACATGGCGGAAGTGGCCGTTCAAAAGGGTAAATCCGGTCTGAGTTGGCTCTTCGTCACCATAGCTCTTGGCTCCCTGTTCGTCGGCGTGCAGTGCTACGAATGGTGGCATCTCCACCACGAAGGCCTGTGGTTCAACACCGGCGGGGTTTATGGCTCCAGCTTCTTTGTGATCACCGGCTTCCACGGTCTCCATGTGGTCATCGGCGTTCTTCTCATCGTCTGGTGCTTCCTCCGCCAACTCTTTACCCGCTGCTTCACCCCATCCCACCACATCGCCCTGAACAATGTTGCCCTCTACTGGCACTTTGTGGATGTCGTGTGGCTGTTCGTTCTGACGCTGCTCTACTATGTCTGAAATCCCCGCGCGGCCCGGCATACCGCGCATCGGATGGATCGCGGCATTTCTCGCGGCAGCCGGTCTTATTGGTCTCGCCTATGTGAGCCTCAAGTCCACCAGACCACCCGCACTGCCGTCGAACCTTGAGAAAATTGCCAAGGTTCCCGGATTTCAACTCACCGACCAAACCGGGAAATCCATCACCCTCGAGGATCTCAAAGGAAAAATCTGGGCCGCGAATTTCATCTTCACCCGCTGCAAAGGCCCCTGCCCGATCACCGTGCTCCGGATGCAGGAGCTCAACACCAAGCTCAAAAAGGCACGGGGCAATGTGGAACTCGTAACCTTCACCGTCGATCCAGAATACGACACACCTGAGATTCTCAAAGCCTTCAGCGAGCCGCTGGGCGCGGACCCAGCCTCTTGGAAATTTCTCACCGGCACACCCGATGCCATTCAAAAAATCGTCGTCACCGGACTCCTGCAACCCATCGCCAAGGAACCCGATGGCACACCCGCCCACTCTATCCGCATCGTGCTGGTCGATCGCGAAGGCTGGCTGCGCGGATACCAGGACGGCCTCGACCCCGAAGCCGTTCAAAAGCTCATGGTGGACATCGGAGAACTTCTGCGCGAAAATCCTTCGGCAACACCAAACGGCAAGGATTGAAAGCGGAACAGAGAGACATTTTTTACCAACTTCCCTGGCCACCAACTCGTAGACATCCTTGAAAAACCAACCTTCAAAAATGAAACACATCACCGCTCTGATCGTTTTCTTTTTTCTGACACGCCTTCCTGAGGCCGCTGCCTGCGTGGGTTGCCGTCAACCCGGCACCGGCGGCCCCGATGAACCCCAGACAGTCACGGCAGGTATCGCCCTTTCCTGGGGAGTCGTCGGCATGCTCGCCGTCGTCGGTCTGATCATTTCCGGGCTCACCTACTACATCGCCGACACCTGCCGCAAGCTGGACCGCACAAACAAGGTGCCATGAGCGTTTCCGACCTGCCGGCCCTCAATGCCGGCCTCAATGCCATTTCCACCCTCCTCCTCCTGGCCGGATTTATTTTTATCAAATCCGAAAACAAAATCGCCCACCGCAACTGCATGGTTGGCGCCTTCTCCGTCTCCTGCGTCTTCCTCATCACCTATGTCCTTCACAAGATTCTGGTCAAAGGCGTCCACACCCCATTCGGCGGCGAAGGCTTCTTGAAGCCCCTCTACTACGGAATGCTCATTTCCCACATCATTTTGGCCATCGTCATCGTCCCCCTCATTTTAGTGACCATGACGCATGCCATCAAAGGCCGCTTCGAAAAACACCGCGCCTGGGCCCGATGGACATTCCCCCTCTGGTTCTATGTCTCCGTCACCGGCGTCCTCATTTACTTCATGCTCTACCAGTGGTTCCCCAAAGCCGCTTGATTCGCCAACAGCTTTTATAATGTTACCCATAGGTATCTTATTTAACCACAACCGAGCGCCGGAGCAGGCGGGAAGTAGAGCAACCGAAGGTTGGCCCCAGAGGGGCGAGACGAGCAGGCGCGAGCGAGTCAAAGGACACAGAGAGCACGGAGGAAAACCACTCCAAGACGCTCATAGGAAATAACTTCCATATCACTCATTAAAGGCATGATGAAAATTAAGATTTATCCTCTGTGTCCTCTCTGCGCTCTGTGGTTAATTCCTCTCCAGCTGCGCCTGCCTCACAAGGGTCTTAAAACTTTAAACTTCCCAAAATGAGCACCACCACCAATTCCCGCCGCCCGATGGGCCTCGAACACCCAGCCGTCCTCGACGCCTTCGCCCACGACAAACGCCGCGATACTCTCGTCTTGGCCATGTATGAGACCCGTCCCTGGACCGGCGAGGAGTCTCACATCCTCCAGCTTCAAGAAAAACTCAACGCCTACGCCTCCTTCATCCTCGACGGCGAAATGGCCGAGTCATTCCCCCAATTCGTCGGCAAGCCGGTCGAAATCCAACTCCGCACCCAGCATCAACCCGACCCCCTCACCCTCGGCTTCCTCAACCAAGCCAAGGACCAGCTCTCCCTCCAACAAATCACCATCGAAACCATCCGCATCGACTCCTCCGAGGAATTCGAACCCGCCCAGGCTGCCCCATCCCACTCATGCGGTTGTGGACACGGCGGCTGTGGTTCGTAATCCCTCCCCGTCCCGCAGCTTTTATCCTAAATCCGGCAGCAGGAATCAACCACAGATTTCACAGAGAGCACAGATTAAATCAGTTGCGTATCAAATATTGCTCCAACACAATTCACCCTCAGGGTGAGTGCCTTGAACTCTTCTAGGTATTGGTAATCCGTGCTTTTCTGTGAAATCTGTGGTTCAAATGCTTTCTTAGGTTTATATCCCTTTCAGGCCAGAATGGCACCAGCTCAAGACGTCTCGAGCTCATCCGTTCACTCCGAAAACGGATTTTCGCGCTCCCACGACCACCCCTCCATGTCCGACAAAAAAACATCCAACGCCATTCGCGCCTGCCCCCATGCAAAATCATGCGCCGTAACGACGACAAGAAATAACTCCAAAAATAATCTTGCCCATAGCGAAACCTGCAACTAAAAACACACTCAAACAATGATTAACATATACATCCACAAAGACGGAAACCAACTCGGACCTTTTACCGAGCAGCAACTCAAAGACGAGATAACACAGGGTCATCTCAGCGCAAGCGACTTGGCCTGGAAAGAAGGAACTCCCGACTGGGTGCCAATAAGCTCCTTATTAGGCGGAACTCCACCGCCTGTTTCGCCCTCAGCAGTCACCCCGTCGGCGATGCCAATACAACAGGCAGGTAACACAACATATATTACAAACACGACTAAGCCAAGCAGCCCAAAAGGATTGATAATTGCGAGTTGGATTATGATTGGCGGCACTTGCCTGATCGCAATGATTCCAGGTATAGGATTTGTCACATGGCTTATCGCATTTCCGGTTCTTTTAGCAACTTTTATTCTTGGAATAATCGCTTTAACGAAAGGTGGAACGCTTCAAGGAATTCTCATTCTGCTAACAAGTCTTATTGTTGCGCCAATATTTATTACAATTGCACCTTTTGTAATGACCGCAGGCGCGATTGCAGCATTTGATACATCAGGCACGCCAAGCAGATAGACTTCTGGCTCGACATCATCGGCAGCAGCGCCCGTCACAGAATCGGCCAATGATTTGAGATGTTGCATTCTGGTTGCTATGTGCTGAGCCATTGGAGTTGTTCATGACCGTTCACTTTCCTAAACTCGCTCCCAGGAAGCCAGCCCATGCCCTCTCCGCCATTCCTCAAAAACCACCACTTTACAATGCCGCACAGCGGCTTAGTTCAATCAGTGCATCCAGCCAACGCGCTGCCGCGCGTGGCTGATTCGGGGACGTTCGCAGAAAAATATCGCTTTCTGAGGGCGCGTAGAGTATGTTTCGACCATGCCGGTTGTTTTTGAAAAAGATGGTTTCAAATTCGGTTTTTACAGCAACGATCACAGACCAATTCATGTGCACGTTCGGAAAGCCGGGGCAGAAGCGATTTTTGATCTTGAGGACAGGGTAGAGCTGCGAGAATCGCATGGATTCAAGGTCCGAGATCTTGCACGCGCAGAGCAACTTGCAGAAGAAAACAGAAACAGCATTATTAAAGCCTGGCATGAACACCTTGATTGATACTGCAAAAAAAGTCCTGTATTCGGACCCTCATATCCTGATTCAGATGGAAAGCGGCGTGGAGGTTCGTTTCCCCGTTGCGAAGAACCCGCGTCTGTCAAAGGGATCGCCTGCACAACTGAACAATATTGAGATTTCCCCCTTTGGGATTCATTGGCCGGATCTGGACGAAGATCTTTCATTCGAGGGGCTCCTGCGTGGAGATTTCGGCCAGCATCAAAAAATATTGCGAACGTCAAAGGGTGTAGCGGAGGCGAGGCACGAGCCCTCCGACTGCACCCATGGTTGAACAAGCCCGGTTTGTCAGGGGGAGGCAGGGCGTATGCGGTTTATGTTTGAAACGGGACTCCGGGGACTGGAGGGCAAGCCGGCTGGGTGTGGAAAGTTGCCTCGTCGGTCGCTTTCGAAAGACGAAGGCAAGGTGTTTTTAGCCTCCAAGGCCAGTTCGGCGCTGGCCATTTCCTGTCTGCGGTGAGTTTTTGAATATTTTTGCTCACGAAGCTGAATAGGGCGATTGCCCGATTCCCATGACTCCTGCTTTTTTCGCTTGGCAGGCAGGAGTCACGCCAAAATCAAGTGGTTATGGGTATCGGGGACGTTGCCGATAATGCTTTAGCCGAGTGTTTCATAGAGAGCCTTGGTTTGCTTGGCGATTGAGGCCCAGGAGAAGGTTTCGATGGCGCGCTGGCGGCCGGCGTTACCGAAGGCTTTTTGTTTGGCTGGGTCGGCCATGATTTCGTTGATGCGCGCGGCGAGGTCGCGGGAGAATTTTTCAGCATTCATCGGTTCGAATGGGCTTTCGGTCATTTGCTCGACGGGGATGAGATAGCCGGTTTCGCCGTGGACGACGACTTCGGGGATGCCGCCGACGGCGCTGGCCACGACGGCGCGTCCGCAGGCCATGGCTTCGAGGTTGATGATGCCGAAGGGTTCGTAGATGGAGGGGCAGACGAAGACACCGGCGTGGCTGTAGAGCTCGATTTTGGATTTGTTGTCGAGCATCTGGTCGATCCAGATGATGCCGTCGCGTTGGCTTTGGGCTTGGGCGACGGCGGCTTTCATTTCGGCTGCGATTTCGGGTGTGTCGGGTGCTCCGGCGCAGAGGACGATCTGGAAACCGGGGTCGAGATGTTTGATGGCGTTGACCAGGTGGATGATGCCTTTTTGGCGGGTGATGCGACCGAGAAAGAGGGCGTAGGGTTTGGCGGGGTCGATGCCGAAGCGGTCGAGCACGCCGTGCGTGGTGACTGCTTGGTATTCGGCGGGGTCGATGCCGTTGTAGATGATGTGGAGGCGGGCGGGGTCGATCTGGAAAAGCTTTTCCACATCGCGGCGGGTGCCTTCGGAGACGGCGATGACGGCGTCGGCCATTTCTAGGGCTGTGCGTTCGAGCCAACAGGTGAAATCGTAGCCGCCGCCGAGTTGCTCACGTTTCCAGGGGCGGAGCGGCTCGAGCGAGTGGACGGTGATGACGAGGGGAATGCCGTAGTTCAGCTTGGCGAGGATACCTCCAAAGTGGGCATACCAGGTGTGGCAGTGCACGACACTGGCATCGATGCGGGCTGTATTGAAATCCAGGCAGCGCTGGAGTGCGCCGAAAACGGATTGGAGTTGTTTGGGAGATGTCCAACCTGTCGCGTCGAGGCCGAATCCTTGGGCAGTGAGCTGGCCTGAAGAGGCGTTTTGGTCGCCAAAGCAGCGGACATCGACCGGCATGAGCTTGGCAAGTTCGCGACTCAGGTATTCGACATGAACGCCGGCGCCACCGTAGATGTGGGGTGGGTATTCGTTTGTAAGGAACAGGGCTTTCATGGGACTGGATTGCTTACATCAGGCGGCAGGGTATCGCGAACTGGAGCTGACCTGCGCCGGGCTCGAGCCATGGGGCGTCGATGGCGATGAGGGAGGCTTTTTTGACCAGCAGGGCTGCGGGTTCAGGAGTTCCCAAAAGCTCTCCGATGGCCGTGCTGAAATCGGGTTCGTGGCCGACGATCAAGACAGAGTCGCTGGCAGCGTGTGGCGCGAGGCGTGCGAGCAGGGTGGAGGTTTCCATGCCACAGGCGAGCCAGCTTTCGATGGCGACTTCGCGCCCGAGCGTTTCAGCAACGATCTCCGCTGTCTGCCTGGCTCGGGTTACGGGACTGCTGAGAATAGCGGTCGGCTCGAGACCATGACTGACGCAGAATTTCCCGACCTTTGCCGCCTGCTGGAGCCCTTTGGGTGTGAGTTTGCGATCGAAGTCCGATTCGGCCAGATCCTCGGCTTCGGCGTGGCGCAGGAAATAAATCGTCATGGAGGGAGGCTTCCTTTTTACATGCTCATGCCGCCATCCACCGCGAGCACTTGGCCGCTGATGTAGGAGGCTTCGGCACTGGCGAGGAAGCTGACTGCGGCGGCGATGTCATCCGTCGCGCCGAATCGGGCGACCGGAATCTGTGCCAGCGCGCCTTTGCGGACTTCCTCGTTGAGGACGGAGGTCATATCGGTCTCGATAAAGCCGGGTGCGAC
Source organism: Terrimicrobiaceae bacterium (assembly GCA_964201895.1). Classification (GTDB taxonomy): domain Bacteria; phylum Verrucomicrobiota; class Verrucomicrobiia; order Chthoniobacterales; family Terrimicrobiaceae; genus UBA967. Next base: position 251 of record CAXNGJ010000024.1, on the reverse strand, counting down.
GACATTGACCGTGATGCCCCGGCTGGCGATTTCGCGGGCTATGCTTTTGGTCATGCCGATGAGGCCGGCTTTGCTGGCGGCGTAGTTGGCCTGGCCTGCAAGGCCCATGAGTCCGCTGACGGAGCTGATATTGATGATGCGGCCGGAGCGTTGCTTGACCATGGCGCGGAGGATGGCGCGAGTGAAGTTGAATGCGCCTTTGAGATTGGTCTGAAGCACGACATCCCAGTCGTCGCTCGACATGCGCATGG
>CAXNGJ010000023.1:0-8577 GCA_964201895.1 Terrimicrobiaceae bacterium | reverse complement strand
CTTATCGCCTTCCCAGACAAAACCACTGACGAGTCGCGCGGCCACTCCATTTTGACGGAGGCTTTCCGTGAGAAGAGCCGCAAAGTCCCGGCAGGAGCCGCATGCTTTTTTCAATGTCTCTTCCGGTGTGTGCGGCATCCCATGCGGTCTCGTCTCATATTCGATGTTGTCGAAAATCCAGTGGTTGAAATTCAGAATTGTCTCGACCGTTGGGCGAGGACCGGAGAGGGCGAGAGGGGCTGGAAGTTTGCATCCGGCGACCGGGGCGAGATACGGAGCAAGAACCGCGAGTTCATTCTCGGTGTATTGGGGTGGAATATGCAGGGCATGTGGCTCCAGTAGAAAGTGGAAGGGATTTTTCTCTTTCACTTCAAGATCGAGCTCCACGCGGAAGGGAAGCGTCTCCGACATCTCAGGGTAGAAACAATAGGCTATGTGGTTGTCGAAGAGGTCCTGCCGTAACTGCACATCGGCACCCGATTGGGTTTCGAAATGGATTCTCTCGACCTTGACGGACAAGTCGATGCGCGGAAAAATTCTCACATGGTGTGGTGAAAATGACACCTTGCCCTCGTAGGTGTAGACCGATTCTTTTTTGATTTTGAGTTTCATAACTTTTCAAGAATGCGCTCCATGCTCACATGCACTTTCAGCTTTTGCGAGGCTGAACCTTTGAAAGTTCCCCGCACGGGAGCGGCATCGAGAAAGTCGCGGCCCACGGCGATTGTGACATGCTGCTCACCACACCACTGGTTGTTTGTGGGATCAAGCGCCACCCATGTCATGCCTGGAACAAGGACCTCCACCCACGCATGTGTGGCCAGAGATCCGACCAGGCGCTTGCGGGAGGGGTCGGCAGAAACGGCAGGCTCGGACTCGATGTAGCCGCACACATAGCGGCAGGGGATGCGAGCGGCTCGCAGGACGCTGATCATCACATGAGCAAAATCCTGGCAGACGCCTTCGCGCTTTTTCCAGATCAGGGACAGAGGCGTCTCGATCTCCGTCGAACCCGAGCGGTATTTGAACTCCCGGTAAATCGTTTTGTTCAGCTCATCGATGGCTTCTCCCAGTGAGCGGCTCGCCCACAGGATTTCTCTCGCCCATGCGTTTGACTCCCCCGCAAGCGGGATGGCCTCGGTCGGTTGCAGGTAATCAAAAACACCTGTTCCAGATTTTAAAATCTGCCGAGCCTCGGCAATGGTGAGTGCGAGTCCACGCTCTGGCAGAACGCGAGGGAGCGTACGGACGGCCAAACGGTTCGTCACTTTGAGTTGCCGGTGGCGCAATGTCATCGAGTAGAAGGTCGTCCGATTTCCGAAATAGTCGATGTAGTCGGAGGCCTCCGCGGCGGGTTGGAATTCGATGCGATGGCGGAGGACATCCTGTTCAGGCCTGGCGGGCGGCGTGAGGCGCACTTCAAGGTAAGCCTCCATGGCCGTGTCTGCGTAAACATAGCCCGTGGTGTGAAGAATGTTGAACAGCATGGTCAGGCGGTCACAGAAGGCTTCGTTTCGTGGTGCAGGAGTACTTGATGATTCAGAAAGCTGTCGCAGATCACGGTGTGAAGTCCGAGCAGGCTTTGGAGAAGGCGATCGGAATGGGCCTGCAGGGCCGACTTTGATGCGCCTGTTTTGTTTCTGGAGAGCAATTCCTCCCAATCGCTCGCGTGGACCTGCTGAAGCAAAGCCTCGACGGTGGACAGAGCCTTATTGGTGGCGGGCGAGAGGATGTTCTCCCCTTCGCGGATGCGCGCGGCGCAGCCTTCCAGGCAGCGAAGGACCGAGCGCGGAGCCACGGGATTTGTCCAAAGAAGTTCCAGAAGAGGCAGTGGCTCGATGCGCATCTGGTAAACGCGCCGGTAGATGTCCCGGCTGTTCAGGAGGCGCAGAAAAGCGGAAAGGCGGATCTCGACGGCATGCGGACGCAGGCTTGCGCGGGAGGTCTGTAGGAGCGGACCGGCGATGGAGGTCACAGCATTTGCCGTAATGGCCGCACGCTCGAGAAGTTGCCCGATTTCGCAGAAGTTCCACCCATCATCGGCGAGCATCGTGCATTTGGCCGTTCCAAAAAACCGGGGAATCATCTCGCGGGCGAACAAGCAGAACTCGCGACTCGCGTTTGCCAGCGTCTCGGCAGACGCATCGGGGTGGAAATCCACCGCATCAAAGCGCGCGCGGAGTCCGCTCATCACGGCCCAAGCGTCGAGGCTCAAGGTTTCGAGCACAGACTCGGCATTGCTGAACGCCCGGTGGATCGTGCTGATGACCGAGCCGGGCTCAGCGGGATCAAAGGTAAGGCGGTAGCGGCCCTCTGGGTTTGAAATCGTGCGGCGGGACGCGGAGCCCGACCCTTCCAGCATCGGGAGGATGCGGTTCCAAACGGGGCGGTAGTTCATCCGCTCGGTGGGATTCAGCTCCTCCAGTTCGAGGGATTCGATGACGCTCACCATCCCGGCCAGGTCGTAGGCGCGCTCCAGATAGCGTCCGAGCCAGTAGTAGGCCTCCGCTACGCGGCCGGTCACGCCATGGAGCGGGATTTTCGAGTCCACTTGCCGCGAGGGATCCCACTCGTCGGATTTTTTATCCAAGCCCACTTGAACCCATGTGTCTTTACTGCCGCCGCCAAGTTCGGAGGAGGTGAATTCCGAATCTTTCGTAGAGACGCGCGTGAGCGCGCCGGGGAAGATATCAATATCCCCGCCGCTTTTGCGAAGGGCGAAAAGAATGTGGTCCTGACGGCTTTTCCGGCGCTCGCCATCCTGAAAGGAAATGGTTTGCGCATCACACGCCTGCGGTTGCGCCACATAGCGTGCGGGGTCGCCGAGGATTTCCAAGCGCACGGCGTCGATTTTTTCCTGCGTGGGCAAGTGACCATCACCCCCCAGATAAATCCGCTCGCCGTAGAGTCCGCGGATTGTGAATTTCTCGATGTCGGCAAGTACCAGTTCGCGTTGGTCGTGGTCACCCAGCCAATAGGTCGGGAGCGTCGGCAGAAGGGGCGCCTCGCCGAGATAGTAGCGGATGATCTGCGAGGAGAAGGGCAGCAGGGCGCGATCGTCCGAAAGCTGGGAGCCGATGGCATTGACAACGGCCACGCTTTTTTTGCGGATGCAGTGGATGAGCCCGGGAACGCCGAGCATGGAGTCGCGACGGAAAACCATGGGGTCGAGCCACCGGTCGGTGAGTCGCGAGTAGATGACATCCACCTTGCTCAAGCCGGATACGGTTTTCAGATAGACCTCGTCATTGAGCACCAGCAGATCTCCGCCCTGCACGAGCGGGATGCCCATACGGCGGCCAAGAAAGCTATGCTCAGAGTATGCCGGACTGAGCGGGCCGGGAGTCAGCAGCACGACCATGGGATCTGGCTCGGAAGAATGCGATCGCAGCATTTCCAGAATGCCGGTGGGAGCATCGGAAATCGAGTGGATGCCGGTGTCGTGGAAGGATTGGGGAATGACCCGGGTCAGAGCGCGGCGGTTCTGGATCATGTAGGACATGCCGGAAGCGTGGCTGAAATAATGGTGCTTCACGGCGAGCGTTCCATCCGGCAGGCGGCAAACTGCAACACCGCTCAGGTGCAGAAATGAACCTCCTGGCAACGGGAGGCCGGCTGCCGGTCGCTGGAAAAACTCGCTGCCCAGAACAATTGAAACCGGCAACACGCCGTCGTGCAGGATTTGCTTTGGGCCGTAGATGTCCTTGAGGAAATGCTCGAAGGCCCGCAGACGCTGGCGCACTCCGGCTTCCAGTGGACTCCATTCGGCGGGAGTGAAAATCTGGGGCAGGAGGTCGCAGAACCAGGCGCGTGCTCCCCATGGGCGGTCGCGGTGGATGTCGAAAGTGACGCCCATCTCGCGCATGGTTGCCTCAAGCTGCTCGTCGAGGCTCCGGAGTTGAGCGCGTGGCATTTTTTGAAGCCGCTCGGAGAGGGCTTTGTAAACCTCGCGCGGACGGCCATCCGGGCCGGACATTTCGTCGTAGGTGCCGAAATGCCAGGGCGATTTCATGCTGCGGCCGTCTGGTTTTGAAGCCACGCACGCGCAGCGCCCACATCCTCGCGGATCTGTGCGCAGAGGGCATCCTTGTTTTCAAATTTCTTCTCAGGCCGGAGATAACTGAGAAACGCGACTTCGATTTCGCTATCGTAAAGATTGGCGCAAAAATCAAAAAGATGCACCTCCAGCACGCGTTGCTGGGCATCGGAAACGGTCGGACGCAGCCCGATATTTGCCACGCCTTGGTATGTCTTGGCGTTCCATGTGGCTTGGATGGCGTAAACCCCATCCGTTGGATATTGCTGATGGCCGGTGACGATGTTGGCTGTGGGGAAGCCAAGTTTTTCACCGAGTCCGGCACCGCGTGTGACCCTGCCTCGAACGGCAAAGTCCCTGCCAAGGAGGCGGGCGGCTGCAGGCAGATTGCCGGAAGCGAGCGCTTCCCGGATGCGTGTGCTGCTGACGACATCCCCGTCCACGAGAACCGGTGCGGTGGCGCTGGTGAAGAAGCCATTTTTCATTCCGAGTGTTTGCAGCAAACGGGCGTCCCCCCGCCGGCCATGGCCGAACAGCCAGCCTTCGCCGATACAGATACCGGCAAGTTTTCGCGCTGTGTGGCAGAGTTTCAAAATAAAGTCCTCGGCCTCTACCGCAGCAAAAGCAGTATCGAATGTGATGACGAGGGCGTGTTGGATGCCAAGGCGCTCGATGAGCTCCAGCTTGAAATCCAGAGGAGTCAGAAGGCTGGGGGCTTTGTCCGGCCGGAGAATCGCGGCGGGATGGGGGTCGAATGTCAGTGCGACTGGAACACCCCCAATGCGGGCGGCGGATTCTATGGCCGCCCGCAGCACTGTCTGATGGCCGAGATGCAGGCCATCAAAGACACCTGCTGCCAGCACGACCGGCGCATCGATTTCCGCAAGGGCTTCGATGGAACGGAGGATTTTCATCAGGCACCGCGAAGCCGCGAAACGGCTGGAAGGCTGAGGACGCGTTGAGCGATGGCCTCAATCGGTCCCGCTTTGAGTTCTTCGATGGTCACCGCTCCTTCGACATTGAAGCGTCCGGATTTCGTGCGGCGCAGGGATTTGAGATGCGCGCCGCAGCCGAGCTCCATGCCGATGTCGTTGGCATAGGTGCGGACATAAAATCCCTTGCTGCACACGACGCGGAAATCCACTTCCGGCATTCTCACGGATTGAATCTCGTGTGCGTAAACATGAACAAAGCGTGGCTCGCGTTCCACGGTCTTGCCCTGGCGCGCGAGCTTGTAGAGCGGCACACCGTCTTTCTTGATGGCACTGACCATCGGCGGCGTCTGATAAAAATCGCCATGGTATTTGGCGAACGCCGCATCCAGTTGCTCGCGGGTCAAATCGGGCACCGGTCGCGTTTCGATGACCTGACCGTCGGAATCCTGGCTGTCGGTGATTTCTCCAAGGCCCAGCGTGCCGACATACTCCTTATCCTCGCTCATGAGGAGGTCCTGGATTTTTGTTCCCCGGCCAATCGTGATGATCAGAAGACCTGTCGCGAGCGGGTCGAGCGTACCGCAGTGGCCGACCTTTTTGGTGTTCAGCGCACGGCGGGTTATCGCCACGACATCGTGGGATGTCATGCCGGCGGCTTTGTCCACGAGCAGGACGCCATCAATTTCAGTTCCGGATTTCATCAGAGAGAGCTTTTAAAAAATCGTTTTTGACCTGGGTGAGTGTGCCATCCACGCGAGCGCCGGCGGCCATGGGGTGTCCGCCGCCTTCGAATTGTTTGCACACTTTGCAGACATCGATCCTTGGAAACTTCGAGCGGGCGCTCACGCGCACTTTGCTTTCAGGAAGTTCCTCGAAAAACACAGCGGCTTCGACGCCTTCGATGGAGCGCAGATGGTCGATGATCCCCTCGTTGTCCTCGGGGAGGATCTTGAGTTTCTCCACGAGATCCAGCGGGAGGGAGAAGGTGGCGATGCGGTCGTCGCAGTGGAACTCGGCCGAGTTGAGCGCGTGCCGGAGAAGTTCGAAGCGGCGGCGAGGCTGGCTGTCATACATCGCACGGGAGAGGCCGGGCACATCCACGCCGCAGCCGATGAGATGCGAGGCGGCGGCAAAGGTGCGCTCATTCGTGCCGGCGTATTGGAATGAGCCGGTGTCGGTGGAGATCGCCGCAAACAGATTGGTCGCCATATCCGGAGAAACGCGGGCTCCGACATGCTGGAAAAATTCCAAAAGGATCTGTCCGGTGGCCGGCGAGGAGGGATCGATAAAGTTCACATCACCGTAGTTTTCGTTGCTGATGTGGTGATCGATATTGAGGATTGTCGTGCCGGGGGCGATGGCTTTGTTCACCGTGCCGAGACGGTTTTTCACCGAGGTATCGAGCGCGACAAAAACATCGAACTTTTGGGGCTCTGCGGGCGGTTGGCTCACGATCTCGTGGCACGGCAGATAGTGGAACTTCGAGGTCGAACCCTCCTCGTTGTAGGCAGTCACTTCCTTGCCGCAATCGCGCAGCCAGAGGGCAAAAGCAATGGTTGATCCCAGCGCATCGGCGTCGGGGCGGATATGGCTGGCTACTCCCACGGTACGGGCATTGCAAAGCGCATTGGAGATGATGTCAAAGTTCATTTTCGTCATTTGGCAATTCCTCCTTCAGGCCGAGTTCGTCCATGATGTCGATGACCCGAGTGCCGCGCTCGATGGCCTGATCGAGGCGGAAATTCAAATGGGGCGTGTGTTTCATTTGCACACGGCGGGACAGCTCGGTCTGAAACATGACTCGGTGTTCCTCAAGGGCCTCCATCGCTTTGCGGCGTCCGGCGGGGGAACCCAGCGCGGAAATGAAAATGTGGGCCTGCTTCAGATCGGGAGTGATATCCACGTCGCTTACGGTCACGAGAGTGTTCTCAAACTCAAGTTCCCGGCGAATGATCACTCCGAGTTCACGTTTCAGCACTTCGCACACCCTGACGAGTCGGTTTTTCATGGCACTGGTTGTCCGGACGAGGGCTTCAGCCTGCGGTCGGTCGTGGGATTAGGATTAGAAAAGTTTACAGTTGCTGCGCGAATTTTTCGAGTGTGTAGCACTCGATGATATCTTCGGGCAGGTATTCCGTGAAATCACCCAGCTTGATGCCGCACTCGAGGCCCGAGCGCACTTCCTTAACCTCGTCGGCGAAGCGACGGAGTGTGGCGATGCCGCCGTCGTAAATCGGCTGGCGGCGGCGCAACACGCGGGCTCGGGCACTGCGGGCAATCCGGCCATCCGTGACAATGCAACCGGCCACTTTGCCCTTTGTGAGGTCGAACACCTGCTTGACCTCGGCATGGCCGATGATGGCTTCGCGGTGTTCCGGTGCGAGCATGCCGCTCATGGATTCGCGGACCTGGTCGAGCAATTCGTAAATGATGCTGTAGAGCTTGATCTGAACGCCCTCGCGTTTGGCGGCTTGTGCGGCGCTGTTCTCAGTCTTGGTGCCAAAGCCGATAATGACGGCATTGGACGCGCTGGCCAGAAGGACATCGGACTCCGTGATCGGGCCGACGGCGCTGTGGATGATATCGAGGGTGATTTTCTTTTGAGGAATCTCCTTGAGCGACGACACGACGGCTTCGAGCGAGCCTTGCACATCGCATTTGACGATGGCTTTGAGCGCGGGTTTCGACTCGGAGGCGATGTTGGCAAAGAGGTTTTCCAGCGTGGTGCGTTGAGGCGTGGAGAGCTTGGTGTCGCGGAGGTCGGCCAGGCGCTCTTCGCTCAGGAGGCGCGCAGTCTTCTCGGAATCCATCACGACAAGCTCGTCGCCCGCGTTTGGGAGACCGCTCAGACCGAGGATTTTCACCGGCATCGAAGGACCAGCCTCCTTGACGGGTTTTCCAAGGTCATTGATGAGTTGCTTCACCTTGCCCCAATGGTTGCCACAGATGAAGACGTCTCCTGCTTTCAATGTGCCCATGCGAACGATCACAGTGGCTATCGGTCCGCGGCCTTGCTCAACTTGGGCTTCGATGACTGTGCAGCGGGCGTCAAGCGTGGAGCTGGCTTTGAGTTCGAGCATTTCGGCCTCGAGAAGCATGGCGTCGAGAAGGTCGCTTATGCCGGTGCCTTTTGTCGCGCTCACCGGAATGCAGATCGTTTCACCGCCCCAGTCTTCGGGAGTGAGTCCTTTTTCCTGCAATTGGGTGCGGACACGGTCCGGATTGGCCGAAGGCATGTCGATTTTATTGATCGCCACCATGATTTTTACCTTGGCGGCTTTGGCGTGGGAGATCGCTTCGAGCGTCTGGGGCATGAGGCCGTCATCTGCTGCAACAACAATGACTACGATGTCCGTGACATTTGCTCCCCGGGCGCGCATGGCGGTGAAGGCGGCGTGGCCGGGCGTGTCGAGAAAGGTGATTTTTTGGGCATTGCGTTCGACGCTGTAGGCGCCGATGTGCTGCGTGATGCCTCCGGCTTCACCGGCTGCGACGCGGGCCTTGCGAATGGCATCGAGCAGGGAGGTTTTGCCGTGGTCCACATGACCCATGAAAGTGATAATCGGGGCGCGCAGCTGAAGTTCGTCGATCTTGGCTGGCTCGGGG
>CAXNGJ010000022.1:0-8642 GCA_964201895.1 Terrimicrobiaceae bacterium | reverse complement strand
ATTCGCGAGTTCCGTTACCCCAGCGAGTTCGACCCACCTGAACTCTCTGCAGCCACTGGCGCTGTCTACGCCCCAGTGGTTCCCAGCACACCCAGCGCTTGGGAAACGAAAAATACTGGCATTATCTTGGAAGTGGAGCCGACTGTCGGACCCGACTCCTACACGATTGAACTCAGATTGGCTCCTCGCGTGACAGAATTTGAGGGGTTTATCAACTATGGAAGTCCGATTAATGCAACTGTTAATCAAGCTGGTTTCTTTTTCGTTCCTTCTCTTACTTTTGAAGCCACCGCTAACACCATCAACCAACCCGTCTTTTCAGTGCGCGAAGTGACAACCCAAGTCTCTGTTTACGATGGTCAAACCGTCGTCATGGGCGGCCTCATGCGCGAGGATGTGCAAAAAGTTCAAGACAAGGTTCCGATTTTAGGCGATATCCCTCTTGCAGGAAGGCTCTTCAGGACCAATGTAGATCAACACATCAAGCGCAACCTTCTCATGTTTGTGACTGCCGGCCTTCTAGATCCCGCAGGCCAGCCGATTATCGAGGCGGATGAAGATGATCAACTTGTTCCCGAGGTGGACGTCAACGCCATGCTGAGTGATGCGATTCCAACGGATGTTCTTTCAGTGCCGCTGCCCCAATAAAGCCTAACCCATGACTCTTCCATCTCAATCAATCCATTTGTACTCTGGAGTTCGCTGTGCTCTCGCGGGCTTCACTTCAGTTCTTGCCTTCGCAACTCTTGTGGCGCCTTTGAACGCTGAAAGCGATCTCGTCGCCATCTCCGAACGCGAAATCCTGAAGCGACAGGAGGACTCCAAACTGGCTGAACAATTAGTCACCACTGCTCGCCGTGACTTGGCTGACAAAAACCTCGAGGGGGCCTATTCAAACTACCTCCAAGCTCTCCAGATAACGCGCTCCGGGTCCGTTACAGAAAAACAGCGCGCCGCCCTCATTTTGGAGTTCAGCAAAACGGGCATCGATTATGCCAATTGGCTCATCAGCAATGGTCGGTATCAGGATGCGGAAAATACGGCCAAGACAATACTCTCGCCAGAATTTAACCCAACCTACAAGCCTGCCATGCAGATGCTTGCCAACTTGGAGCAGCCGGGCTACTATAATCGCACCGTCACTCCCGGCTTTGCCTCAAAGCGGGAGGAAGTGACCACACTCCTGAATCAGGCCGAGGGATACTACGCAACGGGGCGCAATGATTTAGCCCTGAAACGCTATGAACAGGTGTTAAACTTGGATCCCTACAGCATCGCTGCCCGGAACGGCATGGAGAAGGTCAACAAACAGCGAAAGAATTACTATGGTAGTGCCTACAACGAAACCCGGAGTCGTATGCTCTGGCTTGCCGATCGCGCTTGGGAACGGCCAGTTCGAAAATTCACACCAACTGGACGGGATACTGGTGGTTCTTCCATTGGCACAAATATCGCCGCCAACTCGAAGGATGCCATCAATAACAAGCTCAATAAAATCATCATCGACCGGATGGACCTCGATCAAGCCTCGATCCGGGAAGTGGTGGAATTTCTCAAACAAAAAAGCCGCCAACTCGATAACAGCACGGATGATCCCAAGAAAAAAGGCGTCAATATCGTTCTCAAGCTCGCTTCTCCTGCCGCAGCTGCCGCCCTGGTCGATGGACAGGCTGCCCAGACTCCAGCACCGGAATCTGGTGTCACCGAGGATACAAAAATTTCCATCGCTCTGAAAAATGTTCCTCTCATCGAGGCCGTGCGTTATTTGACAGAACTTTCCGGTTTGAAATACAAAATCGAGCCATTTGCGGTTTCCATCATTCCTCTCATGGAAAATACTGAGGAGCTGGTGACTAAAGAATACCGTGTGCCTGCTGGGTTCATCCCAGCCTCGGCCGGGGAAAGCACGCCTTCCGTGCCAACGCCGGGAAATAATCCTTCGGGTGATTCCAATACTCGAATCACGGGGCGGCGCAATGCCACTCAATATTTCACGGAACAGGGCGTGCCATTTCCAACGGGAGCATTTGCTCAATATATTACCTCCGGTAGCAAACTCATCGTGAGAAATACTCAGGCCGCTGTGGATTTGATCGATACCATTGTGGAAGCAGGAACCGGAGTGGCGCCGACTCAAGTTGAGATCGAATCAAAATTTGTGGAAATCTCACAGGACAACGTAAACGAATTGGGATTCGATTGGTTGCTCGGTCCGTTTTCCATCGGCGGTGGCGTTTACGGAGATGGGGGAACGCGGGCGGGCTCTCAATCTCTCAATGCCGAATACTATAATAACTTCCCATTTGGAAATACCGGGAATAATCCAATGACCGCAGGCAATCGAAATGGCGTTGGAACAAGCTACAACTCGGCTATAACGGCCAACAGCTTGAATGCCTTGTTAGCAGGTATTCCGCAAGGAACAAATGTGGCTTCTCCGGGCATTTTTGGGTTAGCAGGTATTTTTACCAATCCCCAATTTCAGGTGGTTATTCGTGCTCTCAGCCAGCAAAAAGGAGTCGATCTCATGTCTGCCCCCAAAGTCACAACCAAGAGCGGTGTCAAAGCAACGATCAAGGTGATCCGCGAATTTCCCTACCCAACAGAGTTTACTCCCCCTCAAGTGCCACCGCCTGCTACTAACCAAGGTAATGGTGGTGGTGACGTCCTTTTCGCCAACACCATAGTCGTCACCAGTGGCTTGGTGACCCCAGCAACGCCCTCCGCATTCGAAAAAAGAGATCTCGGCGTGACCTTGGAGGTCGAGCCGCAAGTTGGTGCGGATAACTACACCATTGATTTATCGCTTTCTCCTGAAGTTGTGGAATTTGATGGTTTTGTCAACTATGGCTCGCCAATCATTGGCCCGCGCAGCAATCCATTGGCCTTACCATCTGGTATCGAAACCTTCGTCCTCACTCCAAATACTATTAACCAGCCGATCTTCTCCGTTCGTAAGGTGAAAACCAACGTCAGTATATGGGACGGTCAGACGGTGGCTCTCGGCGGACTCATTCGCGAAGATGTGCAGAAAGTGAACGACAAAGTGCCGGTCCTTGGCGATATCCCACTGGCTGGGCGTCTCTTCCGCTCCAATGTGGATCAGAAGATCAAGAAAAACCTCATCGTTTTCGTCACAGCCCGTCTCATGAATGCCGAAGGCCAGCCCCTGGTTCAGGAGGTTGACGAAGAGGAAACTGTTGAGCCCATCGGTCTCCCTGAAGAACTGCCACCTCCGGCCATCACCACCCGCTCGATTGGGAAATAGCCCCTCCACAAGGATCGGCTTGCTGGGGAGGTCTTGATTCCAGTTCGCGGGTTTCTAAGATGTCGCGATGATTTCGATCCGGGAGGAATTTGAGGTTGGCAAGTCCTCGCCGTTCCAATGCGAGGTGGAGGGGATTTTTTCGGAGACCGGTATTCTGTCGGGCGCGGCATCGTTTGAATACCGCGCCGAGCAGCAGCGCATGGCGGGCTCCGTGGCGCGAACGATCGAAACCGGCGGGCATCTCGTGGTGGAAGCGGGTACAGGCGTTGGAAAATCCCTCGCCTACTTGGTTCCGGCGGCATTGCACGCGGTGCGCACGAAACGCAAGGCGGTAATCTGCACCCACACAATAGCGCTCCAGGAGCAGCTTATGTTCAAGGACATTCCGCTCGTACAAAAAATCGTGCCCGATGAATTCGAGGCGGTATTGCTCAAGGGGCGGCAAAATTACCTCTGCACGACCCGTCTGGCTCGCGCACTCACGCAGTCGAAGGAATTGTTTACCACGCCCCAGCATGCCGAGCTGGAACGCATCCGCGAGTGGAGCATGCAGACAAAGGACGGCTCCTTGAGCGATTTTCTGGAGCAGCCGGATCCCGCCGTGTGGGAGGAGGTGCGCAGCGAGCAGCACCTTTGTACCCCGAAGACATGCGGCCCGGGAAGCGGATGCTTTTATCAAAACCTACGGCGCCGCGTGGCCAATGCCAAAATGGTCGTCCTCAATCACGCCCTGTTCTTCACGCTGCTGAATGGGGTGGAGGATGCAGAGAACCGCACGGGAGGGCTTCTGTTTGCGAATGACTTTGTGATTTTCGATGAGGCCCATACGATGGAAGAAGTCGCCGCGCGCCACATCGGCATGGAGGTGTCCCAACTCGGCCTGCGCCGCGTCATTCAGCGCCTCTACAATCCCCGCAGCAAAAAAGGTCTCTTCCAGATGCTCAAAAACGGCCCCGCGTGCCGTGCGGTGGGCGATATCCTGCCCGTTGCGGACAGCTTTTTCCAGGAGGTTACCAAACAATGCCATTTCAAAAAAGGCAGGGAGTTCCGCGTTCGTGAAGCAGGTCTCGCCGAGGGGGGCGAGGTGTGCGGCGCATTGGCGCGTCTTGGTGAATTGATCGGTATCGAAGCGGGAAAATGCGAGGACGAAACTCACACCTCCGAACTCCAGGAGGCGGCCCGCAAGTTGCGCTCGGCCCGCTCGGCGATTACGGACTTTCTCGCGCTGGAGGAACCCGACCACGTGTATTGGGTGGAGCAATACGGCCGCACAGAGGAGTTCTGCACCCTGCGAACCGCTCCCGTGAATCTCGCCGATGCCCTGCGGCAGCTCATCTTCCGCGAGGGCGCTTGCACCGTGTTGACCAGCGCGACACTCTCCACCGGCGCGCCGGATTTGTCGTATTTCCGAAACCGCGTGGGAGCTGAGGATGTGCCGGCGCTCCAGATTGGGAGCCCGTTCGACTACGAGAAACAAATGAGCCTGCACCTCGTCGAGAAGATGCCCGAACCGAAGGCGCCGGATTACGAGGCCTCACTGGCCAAGTGGATCGCCCACTTCACCGAGAAAAGCGAGGCCCGCGCGTTCGTGCTTTTTACCAGCTACCAGACGATGCGCTCGGTCGCGGAATTGGTGGAGCCTGTTTTCGACAGGAGAGGCTGGCAACTCCTCGTGCAGGGCGGAGGCATGCCTACGCAGCGGATGGTGGCCGAGTTCAAGGAAAACCCTCACAGCATCCTCTTCGGTGTTTCCAGTTTCTGGACCGACGTCGATGTGCCCGGCGAGGCCCTCTCGAGTGTCATCATCACCCGACTCCCTTTCACCACGCCAGACCATCCGCTCACCGAGGCGCGTCTGGAAGCGATCGAGGCCGAAGGCGGGCGTGCGTTTGAAAACTACTCGCTCCCCGAGGCGATCCTCAAACTCCGCCAAGGCGTTGGTCGCCTCATTCGCAGCAAGACCGACAACGGAACGATCGTCATTCTTGATAGCCGGATCGTGTCGAAGCCGTATGGGCGGGCGTTTCTCAAAGCCATGCCGAAATGTCCGGTGGAAATCCACTGAAGCTGGATTTTTCAGATCGAAGCTGATTAGCCTGCACCCGTGGAATCCACACGCCTTCAAGAAATGCCGATGGACGAGCGTCCGCGCGAGAAAGCCGAGCGCCATGGTTTCGAGGCGCTCTCGGATGCCGAGTTGCTGGCGATTTTCATCCGCACTGGCCTTCCCGGAAAAAATGCGCTCGCCGTCGCCCGCGACCTGCTGCGGGACTGCGGCGGCTTTGCCCAACTCTCCCGCTGCACGCCGAAGGAAATCCGCCGCCACGCCAAGGGCATCGGCCCCGCCAAATCTCTCGAAATGGCGGCAGCCTTCGAGATCGGCAAGCGCCTCGCGCGGGGCAAGAGCCTCTCGCCGGTCCTCGACACAGCGGAGCGGATTTTCGATTTCTTCGGCGGCGAGTTTATGGCCATGCGACAGGAATCGCTGAGGGTCCTCCTCCTAGATACAAAGCTCAGACTCATCCGCATGGAGGAAATCAGCCTCGGCTCGTTGAACGAATGCATCGCGCATCCGAGGGAAATTTTCCGCCAGGCACTTGTCCACAGCGCGTTCGCCGTAGCCGTGGTCCACAACCACCCGAGCGGCGATCCCTCGCCCAGCCCGGCGGACTATCGAATCACGCGCAATTTGAAAGAGGGTGCGCATTTCCTCCAAATCAATCTCATCGACCATGTCATCCTGGGCTCGCCGGATGGTGGTCGCGTGCCATATTTCAGTTTCAAAGAAGCAGGCATCATATGAAAATCCATCCCACAGCCATCATCTCACCCGAAGCCCGTCTGGACGAAAATGTCGAAGTCGGCCCCGCTGCCATCATCGGAGCTGGCGTGGTCATTGGCGCGGGTTGCGTGATCCAAGCCCACGCCGTCCTTGAGGGCGACACCACTCTCGGCGAAGGCAACACCGTGGGCTACGGCGCCATCATCGGCGCCCCGCCGCAGGACTACGCCCACTCGCCCGAGATCAAAAGCTCGGTCGTCATCGGCAACCACAACCGCATTCGCGAATATGTAACGATCCATCGCGGAACGAAGGAAGGCACCGAAACGCGCGTGGGAGACAAATGTTTCCTCATGGTGGGATGCCATCTCGGGCACAATGTGCAGGTCGGCAACGAAGTCGTGATCGTCAATAACTGCCTCCTCGGCGGCTATGTCCAAGTGGGCGATGGAGCCGTTCTGGGCGGAGGTGCCGTTTTCCATCAATTCGTCCGGGTCGGAAAGCGTGCCATGATTGCCGGAGGCTCACAGTTCAACAAAGACATCCCGCCATTTTCGATGGCTCAACTTTTCAACCTTCTGTCGGGCATCAATATCATCGGCCTGCGCCGTGCGGGCTTCAAAGCCGAGACCCGCACGGAAATCCGGCGCGCATTCAAACTCGTCTTCCGTTCAGATATGCCGGTCAAGGCGGCGTTGGAAAAAGCCCGCGAGTCGGAATGGGGCCCCGAAGCTCAGGAATTCTTCGACTTCATCGCCTCCTCCAAACGCGGCTGCGCGACAAGCAATCTCGCCAAGGGACAGGTGATCCCGCTCGAGGATATCTTCGAGTAGGCGGCCTCAATTCGGTATCGTGCCCACAGCCAGCGCCAAAGCAGCGAGGCTGGTCGAGTAGTCTGCTACGGCGCCCGCCCGCACCGAACGCGCGGCAGCCAACTGGCTTGCGGCCTCGGTGAGTTCGGAGACTTGGCTCAAACCAGCTTTGTAGGCGGCCTCGGTGGCATTGAGGTTTTCTTGGGCGGATGCCACAAAACCTTCGGCGAAATCCACTCGGCGGGCTGCGCTGAGCGTGTCGTGGTAGCTCGTCCAGACATCCCGCGTCGCGGCGAGACGCGTGCCCTCAAGCTCTTCCCGGGCGGCCCTCTCCTCGTCACGCCGCTTGCTAACCCTCTCCACACGCTCAAATCCATCGAAAAGATCCCACTTCGCCGTGATGAAACCTGCATAGCCATTGATGCCGGCCGCATTCGTTCCTTTATCCTCACCGGTCTCCGCCGTATACTGGAATGCCGAGTAGGCGTAGTTCCCCTCCAGTTTCACCTCGGGAAAAAAATCCGCCTCCGCACGATGCCTGGCCGCCTCGGTCGCACGGACATCCGCCTCGCGTGCGGCGAGATCGGGGCGTGATGTCAGAGCGGTTTCAATGAGTTTTCCTGCACTCTCGCGCAAGTCGCCCGAACTCACCGGAAACTCGTTTGAGGCGAGTGTGAGGCGCGCGTTGGCCGGGATGCCGACCACAATGCAGAGTTCGCCCAGCGTGTTCCGTACTAAGGCGCGGGCGGCCTCGAGTTCATATTGCGCATCCAACACATTTTTCCGCACCCGCAGGAGTTCCGGCCTTGCTGAGAGCCCGTTGCGCACTTCCATCTCGACCGTTTGCTCGGCTGTCCTGGCGAACTCAAGGAGCGAGGCGGCTGCGCGCTCCTTCCAAAGAGCCGCTTCGTGTGCGAAGTAGCGCCTCTGGATTTCGAAGACAACCTCCTGCAGTTTTCTTTCATAAACAAAACCCGCCGCTTCAAAGAGAGCCACCGCACGCGACACATCCGCCGCGCGCCTGCCGAAGTCGAGGAGCAGGTATTCGATCGAAAGAACCGTCGTGGCCTGTTGGCGGGTGAACACATTCGGCGCGGGGATTGCCGGCGTATACGACTTGTCCGCTCCCCCCTCAAAGGCGGCTCCAACTTTCGGAAAATACGGCGCCCGCGCCTCGCGGGAACCGGCATACGCCGCCTCGGCACGGAACCAGGCCGCCCGGGTTTTGGGATTGTTCGCCATGCCGAGTTCCAGCAAGCGCCCAAGATCGTAGGATTTCGATTCCTTGAAAACCGGCGTCTCGCGGATCGTGGAATTTCCTGCAAATGCCAGCTCTGAATAAAAGCACCCGACCGCCAGCACAATCATTGGCGTTGTATAGATGCGCCGCCATCGGCTATCGAAGAGCATGAACATTGGCGCGGCCAAATTGCCTGCGGTGCTGGCATTGATCAAGTCCTCAGGCGACCCGCTCGTGGATGTCGCCGGCGCTTACTTTCCCGCTTGGTTGGCTTGCATGATCGCCGGGGCGCTGGGGACATGGTTGCTTGGCGAGTTTCTATCCCGGGTTGGCCTTGGGGCTGTTCTGCGTCCTTCCGCCATCATGTATCCCTGCCTCTTTGCAGCCCTCACCGGCAGCGTGTGGCTTGTCTTTTTCTCGGCGCGATGAGTTCCGGCCCCAAAAAAAGCAGCCTCCCCGTGTGGGTTCTCCGCCTTGTGATCGTGGGAACCGCTGCCCTTGCCGTATTCGCGGTCTGGCAAAACCTGCAAACCTTCCCCC
>CAXNGJ010000021.1:0-8728 GCA_964201895.1 Terrimicrobiaceae bacterium | reverse complement strand
GGAAAAGTCAAAATCCCGGCCATCGATCCGCTCGCCCTGCTCAAATTTCAGTTAATCCCAGCCGAGTGGAACTTCGGCCTCTTCATGCCAACCTGGTGGCCCGCCATCTCCTGGCCCTACTATGTCTTCATTGGCAGCACGATCACCTTCATGCTCGGCGTTCTTTTCAAATCCCGCCAGCCCCCAGCAACCGAGATCTCAAACTAAAACGCGCAGCTCGTATACGAGTCGGCGAAATCATTTTTCAAGTTCGCATTTAGCCAACTCGGGAAAAAAGTGGCTGGCATTTAAGAATCGGCCTGACTGATGCGCAGAACTTTCACATGTCGGTCAGCGAAATCGATCCAGTAGTGG
This sequence comes from Terrimicrobiaceae bacterium, assembly GCA_964201895.1. Lineage (GTDB taxonomy): Bacteria > Verrucomicrobiota > Verrucomicrobiia > Chthoniobacterales > Terrimicrobiaceae > UBA967. Next base: position 8,374 of record CAXNGJ010000021.1, on the reverse strand, counting down.
ATGGCACTGCCAGAGCAAATGGCGATGTCGATCTGGCGTCCCTTCGAGTCGTTCTCGAAATAGTCTGAGCTGGATTCCGAGAATGCTTCGATTTTTGCAAGGTGAGCGACCAGTTTCCTACGCAAAGATGGCTTGGATGATGCGAGAAACTGTATGGCCTCCAAATCCACAAAAAGCCGGTATTGCACGACCTAAAGATCCTTGAACTGTTTTTTTAAGTCGTCCAGGGCAACCCAGTTTTCAGCACGACGATCGTCTATTTTTTCAGCTAAAATGCTTTTGAGTGACAAGTCCTCGTCGGTTCCAGCCGCCACCAACCGGGCAATCAATTGGCGCCTTTCTGGAGATGGCAGCAAGAGCGCTTCTTGAGTGATTTGAGCGAACGACATGCATCCTCGATAAGCTCCCCGATTGGAGAAGTCAAATGGGCAGATTTCTTGGCTTAAACTGGGGCTCTCTTCATGCCAACCTGGTGGCCAGCCATCTCCTGGCTGTTGGTGCGACAGCACCTCGTAAAAATTGGTAGGGATGCCGCGCCGTAGGGGTCCCAAGCTTCGGGCGCGGGGGCGATGCAAGTCATCGAGCGAGTTAAATAGAGCGAATTTTCACGAATGGAGAAAAAACTAGTGGTAAGTCATTTACTCCTGCCTCCGATGACTACTACAAACGCCTACGGATCCGGCTTCGGAGCGGTTGGCTCTTGGTTGGGCTGTGGCGAGTCGGGGAGGATTGAGGCGTCGGCAGGGCGCGGATGCTTTCCAGTTGGCTCGCAAGTGGGGCGTCTCGCTCGGTGACGAAGTTCACCACAAGCCCCGGACGGCCCGCGCGGGCAGTGCGTCCGACCCGATGCAGGTAATTTTCGATCTGCTGCGGCAAATGATAGTTGATCACTCGCCCGACATGGTCGACATCCAGCCCGCGTGAGGCCAGATCGGTCGAAACGAGCAGATCCACAGCCCCCTCGCGAAACAGTTTCAGATTCTGCCGACGCTGCACTTTATCCATTTCTCCACGATAAATCACAAAAGCAATGTTCGCGGCAGCGAGTTCGGCGGCGAGCTTGTCACATTGCTCTCTCGTGTTCGTAAACAGGATCGTTCCGCCCTCCACTTTCTTTTTGAGCAAACGCTCCAGCAGCGGGAACCGCTGACCTCCAATGACGACCTGCTGGATTGTCGTGAGTGTCGGGACGACGCGATGGCTCCCCGCGCTCCGAATCACTTCTGCTCCAGAAAATAAATCGGCAATGAGTTTTTCCACCGCTGGCGAGACGGTCGCCGAGAACAAGGCCAGCTGAGGCTTTTGCGGACAGGCTTGGATGATTTGCGTGACATCGGGCATGAATCCGTGATCGAGCATCTGGTCGGCTTCGTCGAGGATCAGCATTCGCACATCGTCCAATTCCACGAGACGCCTCTCGATCATTTGCACAAGCCGTCCCGGCGTTGCGACGAGAATCTCAAACGGCCCAGCAAGACCTCGCTTCGCAACTTCCGTGGTGGTGCCGCCAAGCACCGATCGAACACGGAGACGAGTCGTGTGAGTGAATGGCTTGAAGGCCTTCGTGACCTGTTCACCGAGTTCCCGAGTTGGAACCACCACGACAGCCCTTGGCCGAGCAGAAAGCGCGATCGCATCACCCGCGATTTCCAGACTTTTCATGTGGTGCATCGCCGGAAGCGCATACGCCAGCGTCTTTCCGCTCCCAGTCTCTGCAATGCCCACAATCGAGCGTCCGCTCAGAAGCGCCGGTAACGCCCGAACTTGAATCTCCGTCGGACGCAAGATTCCCTTTTCCAGCAAAGTTTCCTGCAAGGTGGCCAGCAGACCGAATTCAGCAAAAGTATTCATCAATCCCCTACATATATTCCTACTTCTTCCCAATGAGGAGGTATTATCCCGACAGGGTGTTAAGTTTTTTTGGAATCAATTTATCCTAACTGAAGGGTTCATTTTCTTTCATTTTTCCGAGACAAAACACCACAACATTTCGGGAACCTTTTTCTCGATCCGTGATAAATCTATGCGGTGAATGACCCTGCTCACATTCGCTGCGTTTTTCATGCCCAGATGCTCGGCGATCCATGATTTGGACACCGTTGTCTTTTTCCACAGCAATCCTGCAAGCAGAACCTTTCGCGGTTCGGTGAGCTATGCTCAGCCGATGGAGAGCAGGACATTGAGCTCCTCCTCGGCCGCCACTCCAGCGAAGCCAACGAGGACGTTGGCGCTCCCATACCATCCGCAAGATTGGTTTTTGCGCCTCCAGACGATCAAATATCAACAATTAATGCCCGCCCCTTTTGACCCGCTGACTCTTTTTTCTAACTTGATCAAACGGCGGCTGCAAGTTGCTCAACGGCTTGTGATAGGCTGATTCTTTTTAGTTTGGCGATAGCTTCGATCTTCTGTCGTGTGGCTGATGATATGGAGAGTTGCAAGCGCACATGGCCGGAGCGCTTCCGACCAGCTCCCTCACGCACTCCTCCCCGCTTGGGAGTTAACTGGAGTTTTTCCCCCTTCTGCAATTTTTCATAACCTTCTCCAGAAACGGATAGTTCATTCCATTTTGTGGAAACACTCGAACCACTCAAGACTTCATATCCTGACTCCGGCAATTCCAATCCATCCTTGGGTTCATTAGTATACTTTATTTTCTTTTTCATAGATTTGCTTCTGTTTGCGCCAATATCCCGCCCCTATCACACGAATCCATCCACGCCTCAAGGTAAACCGAACTGTTAGAATTCCCTGACCATCAAATCCCACCAACTGCCAACGGATTTCGTGTTCAGTCATACCGGGGTAGCGAATGAAAATCCGCCGAGAATCTCCGAAAGCCTCGGGAACAGTCGAAAAATCAACGCCATGCTTGACGACATTTCCCGCTTCCTTCGAACGATCCCACTCAAATTTTACGCCTCCAAAATAATCTCCCCATTTTGATTGTCAACACAAGATTTCATTTTGCAGCCATGAAATTTTTTCCACCAATTGGGAACGCTGAGGTCCTCCTCGGCATGGTGCTTTAGCGAAGCCAACGAGGACGTTGGTGCTCCCATACCATCCGCAAGATTGGTTTTCACACCTCCAGACGACCAAATACCAATAATTAATACCCGACCCCTTTGACTTGTTCAATTCGAGGAGGGATAACCAAGCTCGGCAGGAGAGTTGGCATGCCGGAGACAGAAGGTGGCCTTGGAGGGCTGTCCTCCGTGACAGCCCATTTTTGCGTGGCGAAGCCCGCCTTTTTCAGAAGATGATGCCGCGCTGGCGCGCGCGGAAAATGGGCGCCGACGGAGCGGCGCCCTCCAAGTTACCAATTCAAAAAATGGACCTCGCCTTGGTGGGGCCAAGCGCTGGCTTCGGTGACAATTCCTGTGCGGAACTGGGGGCCAAGGTTCATTTTCTTCCGTTTTTTCCGAAACCAAGCACACCAACGTTGCGGAAAACTTTTTTCGATCCGCTATAAATCCATGCTGTGAATGAGCCTGCTCATATTCGCTGCGCTTTTCATGCCCAGATGCTCGGGCGAGGTGGAGCAGGACTGCTGTGGCCTTACACAATCATGCCTGCCGCGACGGTCTCGTGTGTGCCGGGGTCGATGAGGATGAAGGAACCGGTGAGACGGTTGCGACGGTAGGAGTCGTAGAACAATGGCGAGGCGGTTCGGAGCGAGATGCGGCCAATGTCGTTCATTCCGAGTGCCGAGGTGCCTTCTTTTTTGTGAAGGGTCTCGATGTCCACCTGATAGCGCAAGGCCTGGACGATGGCTTTGGTTTCCTTCGTGGTGTGCCGGAGCAGGTATTTGCCCCGTGTTTCCATGGGCTTCTGCGAGAACCAGCAGACCATGGCTTCGACATCCTGCGAAGCCTCGGGCGGGTTGTTGGCTTTCACCAGCATGTCGCCACGGGAAATATCGATCTCGTCCTCAAGGGTCATCACGACTGACTGCGGCGGAAAGGCCTCGCCGAGTTCCTTGCCGCCGGGCAGATGGATTTTTTTGATGCGTGTGCTGAAGCCCGAGGGCATCACGGTTACAGCATCGCCGGGCTTGAAAACCCCGCCGGCCACGCGGCCTGCATAGCCACGGAAGTCGTGGTGTTCCTGCGAGAGCGGGCGGATGATCCACTGTACCGGGAAGCGGGCATCCACATGGTTCGCCGTGCCGCCGGTGTAAACGGTTTCGAGATGATAAAGGAGCGAGGAGCCTTTGAACCACGGCATCTTATCGGATTTCTCCACAACATTGTCGCCATTGAGGGCCGAGAGCGGGATGGCCGTGATATCCGCCACATTGTCCAGGCGGGATGCGAATTCGTGAAAACTCGCGACGATGTCTTGAAAAACCTGCTCGCTGTAATCGACGAGATCCATCTTGTTCACCGCGAGCACGAGGTGCCGCATGCGGAGGAGATTCGAAACGAACGCATGGCGCTTGGTCTGCTCGATCACACCTTTGCGTGCATCGACGAGAATGATCGCGAGATCGGCCGTGGAGGCGCCGGTGACCATGTTGCGCGTGTATTGGATATGGCCGGGCGTGTCGGCGATGATGAATTTCCGGCGTGGCGTGGCGAAGTAGCGGTAGGCCACATCGATTGTGATGCCTTGCTCGCGCTCGGCGCGCAGGCCGTCTGTGAGGAGCGCCAAGTTTACGACGGCATCTCCACGGCGACGGGAGCTTTCCTCGACGGCTATGAGCTGGTCCTCGAAAATGCTCTTGGAATCATAAAGCAGGCGTCCGATGAGAGTGGATTTGCCGTCATCAACAGAGCCGGCAGTGGCGAAGCGAAGAAGATCCATGGTTTAAATCAAAGAATGTGGGTTGACCACAGAGGGCACAGAGAACGCAGAGGCGGAGGGTTGAGCGGTCGGAGGTGATTTCAAATCAAACTCAAACGGATTTTGGGCTCTGTGGCCTCTGTGTTCTCTGTGGTCAATCATCAGAAATACCCCTCGCGTTTGCGGTCTTCCATGGCGGTTTCGGAGCGCTTGTCGTCGGCGCGGGTACCGCGCTCGGTCTGGCGGGCGGCGGCGACTTCGGCGATGACCTCGTCGAGGTTCGAGGCGGTGGATTCCACCGCGCCGGTGCAGGTGATGTCGCCGATCGTGCGGAAGCGGACGGTTTTTTTCTCGGCCTTCTCGGTTTCGAGCATGGGAACACAGTCGGCAACCGCAAGGAACGAACCGTTGCGGGCGAAGACTTCGCGTTCGTGGGCGAAGTAGAGCGATGGAAGCTCAATCCCCTCGCGTTGGATATACATCCACACGTCCATCTCGGTGAAATTCGAGAGCGGGAAAACCCGGAAATGCTCAGCGGGATGGTATTTCCCGTTGAAAAGATTCCAGAGCTCAGGGCGTTGGTTTTTGGGGTCCCATTGGCCGAACTCGTCCCGATGGGAGAAGAAGCGCTCTTTGGCGCGGGCCTTCTCCTCGTCACGGCGGCCACCACCGAGACAGGCGTCAAATTTTTGCGCTTCGATCGTATCGAGCAGCGTCACGGTCTGGAGAGAGTTGCGAGAGGCAAAGGGGCCTTTCTCCTCCTTCACCCGACCGGAATCGATGGATGCCTGGACGGAGCCGACCACGAGACGCGAGCCCAGTTTTTCCGCAAAGGAATCGCGGTATTCAATGGTCTCGGTGAAGTTGTGACCGGTGTCCACATGGAGGAGCGGAAACGGAATTTTCGCCGGCCAGAAAGCCTTTGCAGCCAAGTGGGCCATCACGATCGAATCCTTGCCGCCGGAAAAAAGCAGAGCGGGGTTCTGAAACTGCGCAGCGGTCTCGCGAAGGATGTAAATGGCCTCCGCTTCGATCTGGTCCAAATGGTCGAGAGAATAAGTTGGCATGTGTGGTTGAAAAGCGCTTTGCAAAAGCGGCCACGCTTTTCAGAGCGGGCGTCCGTGGGCCGTAGCCGCGCGGAGATATTCGAGCAAATGCGAGGCACATTCCTCTTCCGAAGAAGCCTCCGTGTCAAGAGTCAGGCACCCGTTGTCGGGTTCCTCAAAACCGCTGTCCTTGCCAGTGAACTGCTGGATCGCCCCGTCCCTGGCCTTTGCATACAACCCCTTGGGATCCCTCACCGCGCAAGTCTCAAAGGCCGCGCGCACATAAACCTCGTGGAAATCCCCGCCGATGATTCGTCCGGCCAGTGTCCGCAATTCCCGGCGTGGAGTTATGACAGAGACAATCACGATCACGCCCAAAGCCGCGAGGAGCTTGGCCGTCTCGGCGACGCGCCGGACATTTTCCGCGCGGTCTTCGTCCGAGAAGCCCAGGTTGGCATTCAAGCCTGCGCGCAGATTGTCGCCGTCGAGAATCGCGGTGAACCTCCCCTCCGCGTGCAAGGCGCGCTCGACGGCGTTGGCGATAGTGGATTTTCCCGAACCCGAGAGCCCGTAAAGCCAGAGCACCGCACCGCGCTGCCCGAGCAACTCCTCCTTCTCGCTTCGTCCTAAAAAACGCCGCGTCTCCGGGTGAATATTTCGATTCTTCAGATCATCCATGGTGAAAATACGACTCTCTCCGTGACGGCCGCCGCTGAAAGCTTAAAAACTCCCATCACATCTTGCTCGCACCGATTTCCGCCAGCGGGCTGCGCTCGCCCTTGCTCAAGCGGATGTGTGCCGTGAGAGACTGACCGCGAAGCCGGTTGCGAGTGTAAACAAGCCCGTTCGATCGGCTATCCACATACGGATTATCGATCTGGGCGGGATCTCCCACCATGACCAGCTTCGAGCCACGGGACATGCGCGTCACCACGGTCTTGGCTTCAAGCGGCGTGAGCTGCTGGGCCTCGTCGAGCACGAAGAAGCGGTTGGGAATCGAGCGGCCACGAATGTAGCAGAGCGCCTCGATTTCGAGCAGACCGCGCTCGATGAGTTGCTCGTAGGGTTTCACGACGGGATGATGCTGCCCCGCATGCGGCGAAGGCGGCGCGTCCTTCCGGCGGTCCGCATCGAAACGATTTTTCCCACCGCGCTTGGCCGGTTGGAGCGGCAAGAGGACCTCGCAGGCATCGTAGATGGATTGCAGCCAGGGGTGCATTTTTTCATTCAGCGTTCCGGGAAGAAAGCCCAGCGTGTCACCCATGGCGACGACCGGACGGCTCACAGTGAGGCCATTGAAATCATTCCGACCGGTGAGATAAAGCCCCGCCGCGACGGCGAGGAGCGTTTTTCCGGTTCCAGCCTGACCGTAGCAGGTCACCAGCGATATTGAGGGATCCAACAATGCATCCAGGAAGCACTGCTGTCCCGGATTGGCTGGCCGCAATTCGATTCCCTTTGGGATTTGGAGATTGGGCGGGATATTCAGACGAGACAGGCGCCCTTGGCCGTTATGCCGGGCCGGGAGGTGCTTCGAATCCGACACCTTGAGCAAAACATATTCGTTCAAATCCAGAGCGCCCGTGCGCGATGCCGGCAACTCGATGGAACCCGAGCTTCCGAAACGCTGCAACTCGTGCGCCTCCATCTCGATCGGGCGCAGCTCTCCGCTCTCTGCATCGGAGACGGCCACCTTGTCGTTGAGATAATCCTCACAAGGCAGCCCGATCGCCATCGCACGGAGCTGCATGTTGATATCCTTGGTGACGAGAAAAGTGGGAGCCGTCTCCTGCTCCTGCAGAGCCATCGCGGCTCCAATGATCCGATGATCCATGCGGTTCTGATCCGGAAAAATTTTTACGAACCGTTTCATGCCTGCTGTCTGACGGCTTTTCTCGAGGAAATTGTTCACCAGCACCCTCACTGTCCCGCCACCGGTGGTCGGAGCGCCACCCGTGACACTTACGGAATCATGGCCAAAAATCCCGCTCAAAAGCCGATGCGCCTGGCGTGCGTTCGCACCGCGCTCGCTTTGCTCATTCTTGAAATTGTCCAACTCGGTGAGCACATCCACCGGAATGAAAACGTGGTTGTTTTGAAAGCGGTTCAGACAATTCGGGTCGTGCAGAAGAACATTCGTGTCCAAAACAAAGTTCTTCACAGCACCCGCCGCACGGGCGCGGTCGGCGGATGCCAGTTCGGGAAAGAAAACGCCCTGCTCTTGGGTGAATTCCGCGGATTTGGGTCGGTACATATTTGGTGGGTCGAAATGCGATCAATACATCCCCGAAGCCGCCGATGTCACCATGGAAGAGGTTCATGAGATAAAAAAAATGCGAGCCGCAGAATTCGAATGGAAAAAAATTTGCAGACACTTAGTGTGCCGACTCTTTTTATGAACCGACTCTACACGAAAGCCGCCTTCGTCATCATGGCCGTTTTGACTCTGATTCTGGCAAGGAGCGCCTCCGGTGCGCCGACAACCGGGGATTTGAATGAAGCCTTCGGAGTGCCAATTTTTGCGGATGAATCCCTGTGGG
>CAXNGJ010000020.1:0-8981 GCA_964201895.1 Terrimicrobiaceae bacterium | reverse complement strand
GGGTTCACATTGCCCCAGTAGTCTTCGGTCTGCGGATGAATGAGCGGATCGCCGTAGCACTCGGAAGTCGAGGCGAGGATGAATGCGGCACCTTTATCCTTGGCCAGACCGAGCGCGTTGTGCGTTCCGAGCGAGCCGACTTTCAGGGTCGGAATCGGAATGCGCAGGTAATCGATCGGGCTGGCTGGGCTCGCAAAATGCCAGACATAATCGACCTTACCCGGGATGTAGATAAAGTCGGTGACATCGTGGCAGATGAATTTGTAGCTCTTGTTCCCGGCAAGATGCTCGATGTTCGCGACGTTGCCAGTGATGAGGCTGTCGATCGCGATGACGCGATGGCCCTCGGCAAGCAAGCGGTCGGTGAGGTGGGAGCCCAAAAAGCCCGCACCGCCTGTGATGACGCTGATGGGTTGTGAGGAGATCTCGGCCATAGGAATAGTTTTTAGTTCGAGTAGGAGGCTTGGGTGCCTTTGAGATTGCGCTTTTTGATCCAAGGCATGAGGCCGCGCAGACGCTCGCCGGTCTTCTCGATGCCGTGTTTCTCGCCTTCCTTGAGGAGAGCGTTGTAGCGCTTGTAGCCGCCTTCGTATTCCTTGATCCATTCCTTGGCAAACTTGCCGGATTGGATGTCTTTGAGCGCGGATTTCATGCGCTTCTTCACGGAAGAATCGATGATCTTTGGGCCCACAGAAACATCGCCCCACTTGGCGGTTTCGCTGATCGAGAAACGCATGCCGGCGATACCGGATTCGTTCATGAGATCCACGATGAGCTTCAGCTCGTGGAGGCACTCGAAGTAGGCCATCTCGGGCGAATAGCCAGCTTCGACGAGTGTTTCGAATCCCGCTTGGACGAGTGCGGAGGCGCCGCCGCAGAGAACGGTCTGCTCGCCGAAGAGATCGGTCTCGGTCTCTTCTTTGAATGAGGTCTCAATCACGCCGCCGCGTGTGCCACCGATGCCCTTGGCCCAGGTGAGGGCGATCTTTTTTGCATCCTTGCCGGGGTTTTGGTAAACGGCGATGAGGGTTGGCACGCCCTTGCCCTCGGTGTACTGACGGCGAACGATGTGGCCTGGGCCTTTCGGAGCGACCATGATCACATTCACATTCTTCGGTGGAACGATGGTCTTGTAATGAATGCTGAAGCCATGGCTGAAGACGAGCGTCTTGCCGGGGGTGAGGTTCGGCTCGATGTCGGCTTTGTACGCGGCGGGTTGCTTGGTGTCGGGAATGGCAACCATGATGACATCCGCACGGCGCACGGCCTCGGCGGTGTCAAAAACTTCAAAGCCTTGGGCGGCGGCGACGGCGCGGCTCTTGGACTTCGGATAAAGACCGATGATGACTTTGCATCCGCTCTCTTTGAGGTTCAGAGCGTGGGCGTGACCCTGGGAGCCAAAGCCGAGGACCGCGAGGGTTTTTCCTTTGAAAAATTTGAGGTCGGCGTCTTTGTCGGTGAGGATTTTGGCTGGCATGGTTGTTTGGTTTTTAGTGTTGGGTTGAGTGTTGGGTGGGGTTAACTCGTGCGGGCGAGGGCGATCTTGCCGGTGCGGGTCAGGTCGCTGATACCGAAGCTTTCCATCAGGCTGAGAAATTTGTTGATCTTATTCTCGGTGCCAGTGACCTCGATGGCGAGCTTCTCGGGTTGGACATCGATGATTTTCGCGCGGAAAATATCGCAGATCTGCATCACCTCAGCGCGGGTCTTGGATGTGGCATTGACGCGGAGCAGCACGAGCTCACGGTCCACATACTCCTCATCGCGGAAATCCTGGACATCGATGACATCCACAAGCTTCTCCAGTTGCTTGGTAACTTGCTCGAGAACCTTGTCGTCGCCGCGCACCACGATCGTCATCCGGGAGGCCGAGGCATCCAGAGTGGGCCCGACATTGAGAGTGTCGATATTGAATCCGCGACCGCTGAACATCCCCGCCACGCGGGTCAGGACGCCGAATTTGTTCTCAACGAGAATCGATATGGTATGACGCATGAAATGTGAAAAGAGCGGGGATACTGGGTGAGCGCGGCGGGCGCGTCAATCCTTTCCGCGAATCCGAGCGGCTCCGCCGATTAAAAAAAGTCGACACCTTTTGTGGGATCGAATTTGTGGACAACGATGTCGATTGGAACAACCATCCCCTCGCTACTTATAATCACATTCCCAGAATGGAAATCGGCTATCTCGATCCCAAGGTCGGCATTTGCCCAAACCTCGTATTTTGAAAAATGGCCTTCTGATGGGAAGAACCCGAGCGAGTCCAAAAATTTGATGAGTTGCTCCGGCGTTGCGTGAAATGCACCCGCCGGGTTCTGTGCGATGAAGTCCTGCGCGTGGATCAAGCCCAATCTCCCATTTTCGTTTTCGAATTTTCCGACGATCGTTGCGGAATCATTGAATGCCTCGTTGCTCGCAGCAATACGCCGGATGTATTCCAGCGGAGTGGCTTTGCCAGGCCCTTTGTCAATCGAGTGTCCAAAACGATCGTAGGCCGTGGCTTTGAAAACCATGCCGTCTTGGAACCAGACGAGATGTTCGGAAGCTATCGTAGCAGGTGCCTCGAGCGCTCCAATATCATACCAAGGTATGCTTGAGCTTTCTCTGATGGCTTGCTCTTCGGCATTCCAGGTGGATGTGCCGGGTTGTGCCGCTTGAATTGCGCGACTGCTTGCTCCCACGATACGGGCGATTTTTTGTGAGGCTGTAATGGTGGTTCCTCCATTACTTCTCGAATTAATCTATAGGCTGGTCCGAGTCAACCCGTGCCCCTTGGAAATTTGTTTGGAACGCGCATGACGCGGGTCGGAAAACACAAAAAAGCCCGGGGCTTGCGGCCCCGGGCGTTTTCGAGAGAAACGGCGCGTCAGGCAAAGACCCCGGCCGATTTTTCCGCGCGTTTGCGCGCGTTGGCGTCGAGAATTTTTTTGCGGAGACGGAGCGATTTGGGAGTGACCTCGACATACTCGTCGGGGGCGATGTATTCGAGCGAGCGCTCGAGGCTCATCACGATCGGAGGCGCGAGCGAGATACCCTTGCCGTCGCCTTGGCTTCGCATATTGGTCAATTTTTTCGCCTTGCAAGGGTTCACCGGCATGTCGTCGGGGCGGGCGTTTTCGCCGATGATCATTCCCTCGTAGATTTCCTCTTGCGGCCCGATGAAGAGGCGACCGCGCACCTGAATGGTGTCGAGTGCGTAGGCCATGCTGGTGCCGCCTTCCATCGAAACGAGCACCCCGTTGTTGCGGCTTGGAATCTCGCCTTTGTGCGGTCCGTATTCCTTGAAAAGGTGGCTGGCAATGCCGTGGCCTTTGGTGAGGTTCACAAGATCGGTCTCGAAGCCAATGATACCGCGCGTCGGAGTGATGGCCTGCACCAGAACGCTGTGCGGGTTGTGCTCCATGTTGACGATCTCAGCCTTGCGACCGGCAAGGTTTTGCAGAATGTCGCCAAGATTTTCTGGTGGAACATCGACATAGAGAGTTTCCATCGGCTCCAGCACGGAACCGTCCTCGGCGCGCCGGAAAATAACCTCGGGACGGGAAACAAGAAGCTCGAAGCCCTCGCGGCGCATCTGCTCCACGAGCACGGCAATTTGCATCTCGCCTCGGGCCTTCACATCAAAGTGGCCTGCGACATCGGTGTCGGCGACCATAATGGAAACATTGCCGCGCGTCTCACGGATGAGACGGTCGCGAATTTGGCGTGCCGTGAGGAGCTTGCCCTCGCGGCCTGCCAGCGGCGAATCGTTCACACAGATTTTCATCGAGATCGTCGGCGGGTCGATGTCCACAAATGGCAAGGCCTCGCGCTCCTCGGTGTCCACCAGCGTCTCGCCGATGTAAACCTCCTCGAATCCACTGATGCCCACAATGTCGCCAGCCAATGCTTCTTGAACCTGCACTTTTTCCAATCCCTCGTGTGAGAAAATCGCAGTGATTTTGGCTTTCTCCTTCTTGCCGTCCTTGTGGATACAGACGATAGTTTGACCCATCTCAACCTTGCCGCTGATGATGCGTCCATAGGCGATGCGGCCGAGGTAGTCGCTGTAGTCGAGGTTCGACACAAGCATGCGGAAAAAGTCCACGTCGGGCTTGGGTGGTGGCGGAATGTGTTTCACGATCGCCTCGTAGAGAGGTTCCATGTTGTCGCTGGCTTCCGTGATCTCGTTTTTGGCAAAACCCTGCTTGGCGCTGGCGTAGATGTGAGGGAAATCGAGTTGCTCGTCGCTTGCGCCGAGTTCCATGAAAAGCTCGAACACCATGTCGAGAACCTTGTGCGGACGCGCATTCTCACGGTCGATTTTGTTGATAACCACAATCGGCTTGAGACCATTTTCCATCGCCTTGCGAAGCACGAATTTTGTTTGCGCTTGCGGCCCGTCGTGGGAGTCCACCACGAGGAGCACACCGTCCACCATTTTCATAATGCGCTCGACCTCTCCGCCGAAGTCGGCGTGGCCGGGAGTGTCCACGATATTGACGTGGTAGTCCTTCCAACGGAAGGCCGCGTTTTTGGCACGAATGGTGATGCCTTTTTCCCTCTCCAAATCCATCGAGTCCATCATGCGGTCGTCCGTTTTCTGGTTCGCGCGGAAGGTTCCTGCCTGCTTGAGGAGCTGATCCACGAGCGTTGTTTTGCCGTGATCGACGTGGGCGATGATGGCGATATTGCGAATATTTTCCATAAATAGTAGTGCGCTCGGCTGTGAGCGGGCACGGAATATGGGGGGGACAACGGGCGCTGTCAACAAACCCCGCGCAACGGAAACGACTTATTTCGCCAAGGGGAGGATTTCGCGAATCCTGCGAGTCAGCTCCGCAAGCGTGAAAGGCTTCCTCAAGACATCGCCAAACGGGACTTTAAAACCAAATGCCGCAATCGTCTGGTCGGTGTGCCCCGAGGTGTGGAGAATCTTCAACCCTGGCGATGCTCGCTGCAGAAGCCGGGCCATCTCCCGACCGCTCAGGAGGGGAAGCGCGACATCCGCGATGACGAGCACGGGAGGGTCGCCTTTGTGCTCCGCGAAAACATCGAGGCCCTCGATGCCGTTGGAGGCCTGGAGAACCTGATAGCCGAGCTCTTCAAGCTGTGCGGCGATCATGTCTCGAAGCATGTGATTATCCTCGGCAATGAGGATTTTTTCAGAGCCGCGCAACATTTCGGCACTCGCCGGGACCTCGTCTTGAGAGAGTTCGACTCCATCAGCCGCAGGCAAAAAGATCCGGAATCGCGTTCCCCGGCGGGAATGGCTTTCGACAGCAATCTGACCGTGCATCGACTGGATCAGGCGCCGACATGTCGCAAGACCGAGGCCTGTGCCACTCCCTTCGGGCTTTGTCGTAAAAAAAGGCTCGAACAACCGGCCCTTCACTTCGCGGGTCATCCCGCCACCGTTGTCCTGCACATTGAAAAAAACGAAATCCCGTCCGCCTTTTCTGATGCTTCCGGTTTCGATACGTATTGTGCCGCGCGTAAGGATCGCGTCACGGGCGTTGAGGACAAGATTGATGAGTACCTGCTCGATATCGCCGCGATCAACCATGACCCGCAGAGGCCTATCGGTGATGGAAACCGCGAGCTCCACATTCTCGGAGAGCAAGCGCGCCAGCATCGACTCCGCATTTTTTACAATTCCGTTCAAATCGAGAACAGCAGCATCCCTTTTCCTGTCGCGGCTGAAAACAAGGAGTTGACGGGTGAGCGATGCCGCCTGGGCACAGGCGTATTCAATCTGCGAAGCGTGCTTGCGAAGCCGCGTTCCCTCGTCAAGACCAGCCATCAACAGACTGCTATTGGCCATGATGATTGTGAGAATGTTGTTGTAGTCGTGGGCGACACCCCCGGCGAGTTCTCCAAAGATTTCGAGCTTCTGCGCACGCGTGAGCTGCTCGCCTAGCGATTTTCTGTCACGCAGGAGGTCAGCGTCGTCCAACGCACGCCGCACAGCAGGAGCCAAACGTGAGATACGATCCTTCAAAATATAGTCTGTGGCACCATTTCGCAGGGAATCCACTGCGGCCTCCTCGCCAATGACTCCCGAAACAATGAGAAAGGGCACATCGGGTTTCACCTGCTTTGCGAGTCGCAGGGCCTCTAGTCCATCGCAGCCCGGCAGCGAGAAATCGGCCAGAACCAGATCGATGCTGCCGTGCTCAAGCGCCTTGAGGAACGCCGCCTCGGAATCCACCCGCTCGATATGGAAGTCCATGCCATCCGCACTCAACCTGCACGCGATCAACTCGGCATCGAGCGGATCGTCTTCCAAATGAAGAATCCGGATTTGGCGGCTCATCGTTGTGGACGCACGGAGCGCGTCGGGGGCACGTTCAAGGCTGTCCAGAAATGGCCAATCGCCTGGAGGGTTTCAACGAAGGATGTGAATTCGACGGGCTTCACCACATAGGCGTTCGCGCCGTTCTCATAGCAAACCGCAACATCACGACGCTCGCCCGAAGAGGTGAAAATCACCACCGGTATGCATCGCGTGCGGACATCGTTTTTGATGGTGCGAAGAACCTCGATGCCGCCGATACCAGGCATCTTGAGATCCAGCAGCACAAGCGCGGGATGCGATGCCCCTCGCCCCTTCCATCCACGGCGGCGGTGCAGGTAATCAAGCGCCTCCTCGCCATTGTTCACGACCACGATGCTCTGACGGGAGCCCGCAGCCTGCATAGCCGAGAGGGCGAGCTCGACATCGGCCGGGTCATCCTCTGCGAGAAGAATATGAGCGGCCTCAGCTGTCATTTTGGCCTCTGCGGGGGAGCGTTAAATAAAATGTGGCACCGGAATCCACCTTGCCGAGCGCCCACACACGGCCGCCGTGCCGGCGAATGATGCGCTGCACATTTGCAAGCCCGATGCCAGTTCCTTCGAATTCGTCGGCATTGTTCAAGCGCTCGAAGACGCCAAAAATTTTCTGCGCGTAGCGGGGATTGAATCCCACCCCGTTGTCGCGAATGTAGATTGTATCCTCATCGGGACGCCCCGGCTCGGTGCCGATTTCAATAACTGCCCGGCTGCGTTTGGAAGTGAATTTGATCGCGTTGGAAAGAAGGTTCACCAGCGCCTGGCGCATGAGCGAGCGGTCCACTGTGACCATGGGCAAATCCTGGATTTTCCAGCTGATAATCCGATCCTTCGTTTCATGGCGGAGATCATCCAACGCTTCCATGACGAGCGTGAGCATGTCCACTCCCACCTTTTGCATTTCCGACCGTCCGATCCGGGAAAATGCGAGCAGGTCCTCGATCAACTCCGCCATGCGCCGCGCGGCTCCGCCGATTGTGAAGAGATGCCGCAGGTGGGCGTCCGTGAGTTTGTCAGCGGCTTCCTTTTCCAGGATCTCGACGAAGCCCATGATGTGCCGCAGCGGCGCACGGAGATCATGGGAAACAGAGTACGTGAAAGCCTCCAACTCGCGGTTTGCCGCTTCCAGTTCGCATGTCCTTGCTGCGACACGCTGCTCCAATGTCTCATTGAGGCGCCGCACCTGATCCTCGGCCAAGCGATGTTGGGTGACATCGCGCAGGTTGCATTGAATGAACGCCCTCCCCCCGGAGTGGAACATATTGCAAACAACTTCGACCTGAATGTGCACCCCATCCCTGTTCTCGATGCTCAGGTTCTCCCTGCGAAAAACGGAATCCGCTTTGATTTCTTCAAAAAAAGATCCATGATTCCGGAACATCGCTCTCAAAGGAGCGATGCTTTCCGGATCCGCTGCAATCAGGCGCGATCTCGACAGGCCGGTCAGAAGGCAGAGGCCGGGATTCACGTCCACGATTCGACGAGTGTTGACGTCCAAGACAAAAATTCCGTCCTGCGATGTTTCGAAAAGCCTCTTGTAGGATATCTCCGGTTCCTCGGTTGGAGGCAGTGGCATATCTCTCAGAATTTCCTTGGAGCTGCTTTTCCTGACTGGCGGTGCTTTGGTCATAAATCTCCCGCACACTTAGAATCTGGCAGCCTGGTGAACAATGGGGGCAACTCCCCATGAACCGCCAAACAGAACCCCCGGCAGAGTCGCCTGCCGGAGGTTCTATTCTTCCATGGAAGACAGCAGGAGGTGCGGAAACTTATCGTTGAGAATCGGCAGATTCACATTGGGGTGATCGCCTGCCCGAAAAGCGGGAGATTCCTAACCTTTGCGACCAATTTCCCAGAGCTTGAGATATTTCAAGTAAACGTAGAACGCCTCCATGCAGGCAACGAGGAGGCCGGGGAGGCCTTCGCGATAACCGCGACGCAGCAGGAAAAACTTAAAAAAACGCGCCTTTGGTTTGAGAAGAAGATCGACAAGTCCGGCGCGAAGACCCTTGGCATGAAGGGCCCGCGCGGCAGAGGATGAATGGGCATTAAGGCGGGCCACATGGTCGGCGATGTCGCGGTAGGTGTAGTGCCGGAGCTCTCCCCGCATGCGGCCAACGCCCCCCTGCACACGGGCGTGCTCATGCGGTTCCTCACCATGCCAAGTGACAAGCTCGCGGCGGGCCAGACGCAGCCTCCGCTCCGGATGCCAACCGCCCTTGCGCCACCAGCGGCCTAGGTAAAAAACAACGCGCAGAAGTTCGAATCCATTCTCTTTCACCTGACCGAGCGCATCCGCCTGAAGCATCGAACGAATCTCGTCACGCAATTCGGGAGAAACCTCCTCGTCGGCATCCAGGTTGAGAATCCATGACAGGGTGCAAAGCGAAAGCGCGTGGGATTTTTGCTCCACATAGCCGGTCCACTCCCGGTGAGCGATACTGCAGTTGTGCCTCGCACAAATTTCTACGGTGGCGTCAGTGGACCCCGAGTCCAGAACGACGATTTCATCGCACCACGAGAGGCTTGCGAGGCAGCGCTCGATGGAGGCGGCCTCGTTTTTGCAAACGATGACTGCGGAGATACCGGTCATGCGCGCGCGGACTGGAGACGCAGGGCGGTTTTGCGGAAGGAGAGAAACTCGGCCGCCCGGTGCTGGGAGGCGTCGA
>CAXNGJ010000019.1:0-9230 GCA_964201895.1 Terrimicrobiaceae bacterium | reverse complement strand
GATGGAAGTGGTCGCACGAAACCCGATATCGTCGTGCCGACCACTTTCACGAGTTTTGCCACCCCCACTGTGGCGGGAGCCGGGGCCTTGCTTTTGCAGACTGCGCGTGCGAATGCGTCTTTGTCCAACGCTTCGGAAAGCGTTGTTCTTCGTTCGCTGCTTCTCGCCGGCGCCTCCAAAGAGGAGACGGAGTTTACCAGGCCCTGGACACATTCGGAATCCACCCCGCTCGACACCCTATATGGAGCCGGGGAACTCGATGTGAAAACATCCTTCGACATCCTCAGCAGCGGCGAGTTTGCATCAAGCGCGGGCAGCTTGGTTTCAGAACGCGGGTGGGATTTTGGCTCGGCTTTCGTGGCTACTCCGGGTGTTTGTTTTTTCGACCTCACATCCGATGCTGGCCCGCTCTCGCTGACCGCTTCGCTTGTCTGGAACAGCGTGGTTTCGGCCACGGATACGAATCCCGATCCTTCCGTCACGGCCTATAGTTTTTCGACGATCGTTCCCAATCTCGACTTGCGTTTGTATTCCGCCACAGGCTTTGCCTTGGGAAGTCAAATCGTCGCAAGTCTCAGCACGGTCGATAACCTGGAGTTGATTTACGCGAAGGATTTGTCGCCCGGCCGCTACGCGTTGTCGGTCAGCTCGAACACCGACTCTGTGAACTATGGCTTGGCGTGGACGGCATCTGTTCCAGAGCCTTCGAGCCTGCTTCTGCTGTCCGTAGCCGCCATCTTTCTGTTGCGTTTCCGAAATTCGCGCCAGCGCGTTTAATCCTCCTCCTCGTCGCTTTCGCCTTTTTTGTAGGTGAGGCCACGGAGTTTTCCTTCGATGAAGGCGTCGATGTCTCCATCCATCACGGCTTGGATGTCGCCGGTTTTGACACCGGTGCGGAGGTCTTTGACCATCTGGTAGGGCTGGAAGACATAGCTGCGGATTTGGTTTCCCCAGGCGACATCGCCTTTCTCGCCGTATTGGCGGTCCACCTCAGCGCGTTTTTTGTCGCTTTCGATTTGAAAAAGTTTCGCCTTGAGGAGTTGGAGGGCGAGTTCGCGGTTCCGGCCTTGGCTGCGCTCAGCCTGGCAGGCCACCACGATGCCGCTGGGGATGTGCGTGAGGCGCACGGCGGTTTCCACCTTGTTCACATTCTGCCCGCCTTTGCCGCCGGCGCGGAAGGTGTCGAGCTTGATGTCCGCCTCGTTGACTTCGAGCGGCACATCCTCGATCTCTGGCACGACATCCACGCCTGCAAAGGAAGTGTGGCGGCGTTTGTTCGAGTCGAAGGGTGAAATGCGCACGAGGCGATGGACTCCGCGCTCGGTCTGCAGGTAGCCATAGGCGTTCTCGCCGGTGACACGCAGCGTGGCGGACTTGATGCCCGCTTCGTCGCCGAGCTGTATGTCTGTGATCGCGCACTCGAGTCCATGGCGTTCCATCCAGCGCTGATACATGCGGATGAGCATATCGGCCCAATCGCAGGATTCGGTGCCGCCCGCTCCGGCATTGATGGAAAGGAAGGCGGGGCAATTGTCATAGGGACCCGAGAGGAGGGCGGTGATCTCGAATTTATCGAGGTCTTTTTGGATCGCGGAAAATTCCGCCATCACCTCGGCGGCAGCAGCGGCTTGGTTCTCAGGCGCCTCCTCCAGTGCGAGTTCACGGAGCACATCAAGATCGGCGGCGCGGGATTCCAGCGCCTGCATGGGTTGAATTTTCGAGCGCAGCGAGGACACCTCGGAGACATCGCGCTGGGCGCGTTCGCGATTGTCCCAGAAATCCGGATCGGCCATGCGCGCTTCGATTTCAGAGAGTTTTTGGGTCAGGGCCGGCAAGTCAAAGAAACCTCCGCAACGAGGCCAGACGGCCTTTGATCGCGGAGGTGTCCAAATTCTGAAGTTCTTCGTTCATTGAGTCGGAGACCTTACAGTCGTATGTCGCCTCTTTAAACTTAAATCTGAAAAAGACCCGCGCGGCGGATGTCAGTTTGCGCTCTTCTTTTGGGTTGGCGCAGCCGGCGTATCGAGGCGGTAAATCGTTTCGCCTTCCTTCATGACGCCGATGCGGTCGCGGGCGATGATTTCGACATATTCGCTGTCATGTTTGAGAAGATGCACCTCACGCTCGCGGCGAGCCTTCTTGAGTTCCTCCTCGGCGAGGACGCCTTTCTCCTCGGCGAGTTGGTTGGTGAGCGAGCGATGGCGGACGATTTCCGGATAAAATGCGGCCACAGCAACGGCCGCACAGCCTGCGATGATCAGAGCAATCATCATACGGTTGGCCTTGTGCCAGACCTCGGGATTTTTGCGGCGTTTGGAGCGGATGGGCTGCACAGCATCACTGCTAGCCGATTCGCTGTGAAATTCCAACCACGACGTTGAGCTTATTTTTGACGCCTTGTTTCAGATGCGGGCCCGAGGAATTTGAAGAATGGCAGAAACAAAACTCCGCAAAGTGCCACCACGGCCTGTGCGCCAAATCCTCCAAGCGAAATGAGTGTCGCCGTTGCTGAAGGTGTGCCGAAAAAGGTGCCCAGCAGGGCGTTGAAGAGAGCCTCGCGCAAGCCCATCCCATAGAGTGCCACCGGCAGCATGGTGAGTGTGTCCACAATGGGCATGATGGAAAAAATTCCGCCAATTTGTAGCGGCGACCCAAATGCCCGGGAGCTGAAATAGTAGCCCAAGAAGTGGGCCGCCAGAGCGATTGTGGCAAGGAGGCATCCCGTCGCCACCACGCGCGGTCGTTGCGCCATCTGTTGAAAAATCGCACCGGATTCCAGCAGATGCGGGCTGAAGCGTGGATGTCGCCGCCTCACGAAATCGCCGAGCGCAGGGATGGATGTCGTCCACCACAGTCCGAGCAGAAGCAAGGTGCCTCCCAGCAGGCATGTCGCGGACAGCACGATGCCTCGTCCTATTTTTTCTGAGAGAAAGATGTCATAATTCCACGCCAGAGACACCACCATGAAACCCACCAGCGCCACCAGCCCGCAGAGGCGGTCTGCGAGGACCGAGAAGGCCGATGCCATTTTTTTCTCAGGGAAAAGTCGCATCAGATACATCGTCCGCGCGGCATCCCCCCCGGCCGAGCCGGGCAGGCCGAGGGAATAAAAAAGCCCGATGGCGGAGAAGGCCACGGCATCCCGCCAGCGCAGTGGAAGGCCGAACGCGTGCAAGATCACCCACCACCTCGTTGCGCAGAGAATTTCGCTCAGAGCTGCCGCACAGGCGGCGCCAACCAACCAGATAAAATCCGCCGCCGCCAAGGCCCGTGCCGCATTTTGCCTTAACTCGGCATCCCCAAAAAGCTTCGTCAAAATGTAAATCGTGACCGCCGCTTGGAGGATTGGGAGGAGATATTTTTTCATGTGCGGCGCGCGCGATGTCTTACCACACCGCATGTGGCGCGGCATCCGAAAGATTTGCCTGCACGGATTCGCTTGCGCATCCAGCCTGCGACGGCCAGAAGTTTCCCATGCGACAGATTCTGACAACCCTTGCCGCCGTGTTTTTTCTCGCCAGCCTGTACGCTGAGCTTCCGCCTTCTGCCTACGAGCAGATGCAAGCCGCCGCGCCCGAGTATTTGGAAGTCGAAATTCTGCGGGTGGATATCGAGCCCGGGGCCGAGCCCGGACAGCAGGATGTTGAAATCATCGCGCGTATCGCGCAGGTCAACCGTTCCTCGGCAAAACTTCAACCCGGCGGCATGCTGAATATTCTCTACACCCTCGCCGCACGCCCGCCAGGCTTTGTAGGGCCCGGACAAGTCACGATTCCCGTCGAGGGCGACAAGACCGTGGCGTATCTCAAAAACGGTGAGAAGCCTGATGAATTCGAGCCTGCCGCTGGCGCCATGACATTCCGCAACTTTTGATATCTTCGTTGAATGGATGCCGATGAAATCCTGCTGGCGGTTGATCCCTCTCTGCGCGGAACTGGTTTTGCCGTGCTTCAGCGCTCGGCCGGCAAGGTGCGGTGCCTGCATTTCGATGTCATAAAAAATTCCCCGAAGCTCACGGTTCCCGGTTGCTTGTTGGAAATTCACACGCGCCTCACGGATGCCATCGTGCGCTTCCAGCCCACAGCTATCGCCGTCGAGAGCGTGATCTATGTGCAGAGTTTTCCCACGGCGATCACTCTGGGCTCGGCCCGTGGAGCCGTTCTGCTGGCTGCCGCGCAGCGCGGATTGCCCATCCACGAATACGCCCCGCGTCGCGTGAAGCAGGCTGTCGTGGGCACCGGCGCCGCACAAAAAACGCAAGTGGCCTTTATGGTCCGCACGCTGCTCGGCCTCACGGTCACTCCCCCGCCGGACGCGGCGGATGCCATTGCGGTGGGCTTCACCCATTTTCAAACCACCAAATTCCCGTCTCCCGCCGCACTCCGCCGCCGATGAAAATTCTCTTTCCTGGTCGACTCACCTTTGAATCCGCACTCGCACTCCAGGAGCGGCTCGTCGGGCAGGTCCAACGCGGTGAGAGCGACGAAACGCTCATCCTCCTCGAGCACGAGCCCGTCTACACTATCGGTCGCACACGCGACCGCTCGAGTTTGCGCGAGGGGCTCCCGCACGCTGTCTTCGAGACCAATCGCGGCGGGCAGGCGACCTACCACGGCCCCGGCCAGCTCACGGGCTATCCCATTCTCGACCTCAACAATCGTGGACGCGACCTCCATCTCTACCTCCGCTTTCTCGAAGAGTATCTCATTCGTTTCTCTGCAGGCTTTGGCGTCATAGCCCAGCGCCGCGAAGGCCTCACTGGCGTGTGGGTCGGTGAACGAAAACTCGCCTCAATCGGCGTCGGCGTTCGCAAATGGATTTCCATGCACGGCTTCGCCATCAATATCCTCGCCAGCTCCACCGCCGCCTTCTCAAGTATCACTCCCTGTGGCCTCGCCGGTGTGGAAATGACCAGTCTCGAACGAGAGAGCGGTGTGCAGATCGAATTCGAAACCGCTCTGCAAGAGGCTGCGCGGCTTTTTGAAGAGATGCTTCCTCAACTTTCTGTGGAACATTCTACCTGAGTTTTTCGCAAATCTTCAGCCCCTATAAAAGTTGCAGGCCGCCGCGACGAGTGTCACGACGGCCTGCTGTTCCCCCCAGAACGTTCTTAGCATCTCACGAGTTCAGTTTATCCGCAAGAAGTATTTTCATTTTTTTTCGGGCCCTTGGATTTGCCCGAAGAATCCGGTCGGAATCATCCGTCGCCCAACTCGACATTCCAATATGCTATGTCGAGGAAGTGACGCCAACTCTCGTGCGGGTGGTTCGATACCGTGATGTTTACGAACGGTCTCCAGCGCGGACGCTTGGGCTTGCGGATGAGCGCCATGCCGACCTCATGTGGAAGCCTGTTTCCCTTGCGCGTATTGCAGGGAATGCACGAGCAAACGATGTTTTCCCAAGTTGTCTGCCCGCCGCGATCCCTCGGCATGATGTGATCCAGGTTCAGCATCTCGCGCGAAAAAACCTTGTTGCAATACTGGCAAGTGTTGTTGTCCCTCTCAAAAACATTCTGGCGTGTGAACTTCACTTCCTTCTTCGGCAGGCGCTCGAAGAGCAGCAGCACAATCACTCGCGGCACCCGAATGCGCATAGAAACCGTTTTCGCCATTTCTGGATCCGGATTGCTCCGCGAAAAATCCTGCCAACTTTTGAAATCATGGGTCAAAAAACCCTGACCGCCCTCTGCGGAAACCACCTGCGCGTGCCCCTGATAAAGCAAAGTGAACGCGCGACGGGCACTGCATGTATTCACCGCCTGCCAGAGGCGGTTGAGAACCAAAACGGGTGTATCGAGAACCGATTGCATAAAGGTGTTGGAGTCGGCTCTGGACCTTCATCTTCAGACGGCAGTCCCGCTGACTCGCGCAGAATTAAATCCTCAAAACCCAGATGTCAAATCATTTTTGTGAAAACTTTCTCCCGCTCCGTTCTCGCCTCTCAATCACGCAAAAAGATTCATAAAAAATTGAAAGCAAATGCCTAAGCCAGAAAATTGGCTTTCTCATCCTCCGCTGACTCCTTGCTGCACAGTGCATCGCTTTCTCTGGGATGCGAAGGTCCGGAATCAAAACGGATTCTCGACAGAATTGACAAAACTTACGGAATGGACCGGAAGGAATACACACCATTCCCAAACATCTCCTTTTACAAATTGCTACTGCTGGATTCTGTCAATTCTATTAATTTTTCAATACCCCCCCCCCTCTGCATTTTCGCAAAACGGCCCCTCTTGCCGCTTGTGCTGCGATTCCGCTATCACTACCCTCTTCTTCAATAAAAACTCGTTTAACGCCATTTTAGAAGCCTGTTTTTTCAGCTCGATTCTAAAAAAACCGTTATTTTTCTTCGATGTCCTCCCGAGGGTTCCACGTGGAACAATTCGTAAGTATTCCCAAGCCGTACTCCCCCTTTATTGCTCCGGCTTTTTCAAAAGATCTAACCACAATCGAAAAGGCGGGGCCTTTGAGATAGAGCAACCGAAGATTGGCCCGAAGGGCGAGCCGAGCGGGTGCGAGCGACTCAAAAGACGCAGAGCGCATAGAGGGGAATGCCAGTTAAACGGAAGGCTTTCCCTGCTTCAAGCCGATTACCAAATGCTGCAAAACCATGTTCTCTACCTCCGTGCTCTCCGTGTCCTCCGTGGTTAACCCTTCTGGGTTCGCTCTACTTCTTGTTGCAAATCTGCCGCTTTGCTTCATAGAGAACGACACCTACAGATGTCGCCAAGTTCAAGCTCCGCGCTTCGGGCTGCATGGGTATGGTCAAGCAAGCCTCCGCATTCGCCCGCAGCAAAGACTCGGGCAAACCTCGGGATTCCCTCCCGAAGACCAAAAAATCCCCATCCTGGAAGGCTTCATCCCAATACACCTTCGATGCCTTTGTCGTGAAATAGAAGTATCGCCCCGCTGGCTCGGAAGTCTGGAGTTCCGCGAACGATGCCCACCGTTTCACATCGCAGAGATGCCAGTAATCCATCCCCGCGCGGCGAAGCGCTTTTTCATCCAGCGAGAATCCCAGCGGCTCCACCAAATGCAACCGCGCCCCGGCTGCGAGACACAACCTTGCAATATTCCCCGTATTCGGCGGAATCTCCGGCTCGACAAGAACGACATGAAGCATGGGCCCACTCTAAGCAACCTCGCTGTCAGCCGCAATGGCATTCCGCGCATTGTTCCACGTGGAACATGAGCGGCGGTGGCGAGCCAAGGAGACCTCGGCATTTACTGCATGAATTTCCTCGATTCGGCGACCATGAGCCATTATGTGAAGATGCATTCCATGCAACAGCGCGTATTGCTTGTCCCTGATGAAGGACTTTACCTAGCCTTTCGTCTGCCCCCTATTCTACAAGAGGCAGGCTACAGGGTCGATGCGCTGTGTGTGGCAGGTGATAGCATCCGACACAGCCGTTACCTCGAGAATGTCACGACACTCGAGTCGATCGAGGAGCAAATCGACTACCTGCATCGACACATGGGAAAGGCGGGCACTTGGGACAAACTCATCATTGCCAAGGAGCCCGTGGTCCGTCATCTCGCGCACCAACCCGAACACGCATGGATTCGCAATTGGCAACCCGGCCTCGCCGACCCGCTCGTCCAGCATCTGTTTCAGGATAAGGGTGGCATCATCCAGGCTGCACAAGCGTGGGGTTTTCCGATTCCAGAGAGCCGTGTTTGCAAAACGGTGGATGACCTGAAGATATTCGCCTCGACCGTCAAAGGGACAGTTATTATAAAGCCGATAAATGGCAGTGGAGGGGAGGGTGTTTCTCTTATGCCGATGAGCACGAAGCCTCGTGCCGACCTGACTTTCCCGCTACTCGCCCAGCAGTTTGTTGAAGGTCAAATGGGCGTCGTCGAAATGTTTTGCTCGCGAGGAGTCGTAAAAGGCTGGTTGGCCTCGGAAACGATTGCCAAAACAGACCAGCGCTTCGGTCCATCCACTGCGAGGCTTTTCCGCTATGAAGCGGATCTCGCGCCGATCGTGGAATGTCTGGCCTGCAACACGCGCTTCGAAGGATTTTGCGGGTTCGATTGGATACGCGAAAAACGCACAGGCAAGCCATATGTGGTGGAGTTTCATCCGCGCGCCACCTCGGGCTATCGCTTTGGGCGCGCCTGTGGGGTTTCATTTTCTCAGATCGTTGCCGAGTGGAATGACACGACGAGCACCCACCCGCCACAGACTCAAGCCCCTGACACTCTCATAGAAGCATGCTACTTCTCTGCGGATCTCCTGCGCTGCCTGAGGCAATGCGATTGGAAGGGGCTGCGCCGTTGGCTTCCCCGGCGTAATCGATATCACGACATCTACTGGGATGACCCCGCGCTCCTGCTCACGCAATGCTGCCAAGTGCTGGGCAAGCGGCGCGAAACTCTTTCCCCTCCTACATCGCCAACCGATACCTTGTGCCCTTCAGGCGACCGCTGCTTATGAGAGCTCCTTTTTTACAAGGTCTTGCAAATCACGTGTGGCCGTGGCGCGCGATGCGCCTGTGATGGCGAGATAATTTTCTGCCCTCAGTCCGCCTTGGAAGCCCTTCGGGCCCTCGCGGGTCATACGCAGGATCACTTTCTCCTGCCTCTCGTTCAAATGTCCTCGCAGCCGGTCGAACATCCGCGTTTTCTCGACAAGAAATTCCACCAAGCTTTGAGATTCGGCAAGCGAGGCGAGAATCGTTTCAGCAAAATAGACAAGCCAGTCCGTGATCTCATTGTGCTTGTTGCTGCGCTCGAGCATGTCGTAGTAGGACTTGCGTCCACGGTGGATTGTCGCCGAAAGCGAGAGGAGGATCGGGTAGCCGAGCCCTTCGGCGATGCATTTTTCCGCTAAAGCGCGACCTATGCGGCCATTCCCATCTTCGAAGGGGTGGATGCTGACAAAATACAGGTGGCAAAAGCCCGCACGGGTCAGGATCGGCAATGGTGCCCTACCGCGTGGCCCCGAGTCGGCATACCACTCCAGGAAATGCCGCATCTCATCTGGCACTGCTGCAGAGGGGGGGCTTCGAAATGCACCCTCGGCTCATGCAGCGGACCCGAGACGACCTGCATCGGATCACCGCCAAGGCGGTAGCCGCCGATCGCTGCCAGATCGCGTCGGCTATTCATCAGCAAGCTATGCCAATGCAAAAGCCGCATCTCATCAACCGGCACCTCGAATTCACGGTAAAGCTCCACCATTAATTCGGAAATCCCCTGCTCGGCCGGCGGAATCCGGCG
>CAXNGJ010000018.1:0-9415 GCA_964201895.1 Terrimicrobiaceae bacterium | reverse complement strand
GAGGAAGGTCTCGATTTTGGCGGATTCCTTGAGCTTGTTCAGCACGGCCTGAACGGCTTCACGCTGGTTGGTGGATTTGAGGTAGGAGACGACCTGTTCCTTGACTTGATCGAATGGCACGGTGCCCGCTGCTTTTTTGTCGGTGACCTTGATGACATGCCAGCCGAACTGGGATTTTACAGGCTTGCTGATATCGCCGACTTTCTGGGCGAAGGCGACTTCGGCAAATTCGGGAACCATGCGGTCTTTCGGGAAAAAGCCGAGGTCTCCACCGGACTCGGAGGCTCCGGGTTCTTCGGAGAGTTCCTTGGCGAGCTTGGTGAAGTCCTCGCCTGCTGCGGCGCGTTCAGCGGCCTTTGCGGCTGCTGCTTCCTTTTGCTTCACGACATCTGCCGAGGCGTCCGGATCAACCATGAAAAGGATGTGGCTGGCTTTGACGGTTTCGGGTTGTTCGAATTCCTGGATGTTGGAATCGTAAAAGGTCTTGGCCTGGTCGTCGGTGACTTCGGGGGTTTTCACCTGGGATTTCATCCAACGGCTTTGTTGCAGGCCGGTGCGGATGTTTTCCTTCAGCTTCTCCGGGGTCATACCGGCTTGGGAAATCTGTTCCTGGAAGGCCTTTTCATCGGGGAACTGGCCTTTGATTTTGGCGAGTTCGGCATCGACGTCGGCATCGCTGACTTTCTCAGTGGAGGCTGCCTCGGCCACCAACTTGTCCATAATCAAATCCTGGAGGAGTTGGGTGTAGCCGCCGAGTTGTTGCTGGGCGTTAAGATCCTCGATCTTTGCACCCGAGGCTTTGAGTGCTGCGTTGAAGAGCTCTTGGAGTTGTTGCTTGGTGATGTTTTGTCCATTCACTGTGGCAAGGATCTCGGGAAGTTCGATGGGTTTGTTTTCAGCTGGGGCGGGGGCAGGGGTGTCGGAGGAGACGGATGCGTCAACTCCTGCCTCCTTGAGCTTCGCGACGACAGCTTCTGCGGCAGGGTCAGCGGCCGGCGTGGCTTCAGCCTGGGCTTTGGGCTCGGCGGGCGTTGGAGGCTTGCAAGCGGGGAGTGTCAGCAGGCCTGCGGCCAGAAGAGGGATGATCGTGGCTTTAGTGGATTTGGAACGTGTCATGTATGAAATATGGAAACCTCTCATCGCATGGACGGAAGGGGATTGCCAGTGGAAATTGGCGAACTCTGCGAGGCTTTGCTCAAGAAAGCGGGACCGGGTCCGACCGTGGAAGGTCGATGAAAACCGCGCCAGAGGTTTTAGCGTTGAGCAATGCCGCCGCATACGCCATGTTTTGTCACTGAAATGAAAACCATCACCCTATCCTTCGTGTTCTTGTGCGCCTCAATTGTCGCCAGCCTCAGCCAAACTTCGCTTGCACCACTTCCGCCAGACGGATTCGTCACCTTGGCACAGATCGTAAATGATTTCGCAACATCGGAAACCCAGGCTCTCCAGAAATACAATGGCATGCGCATCTGCGTTTACGGTCGGGTTGGGCAGGTCACGCAGTCCGATGACGAGGAGGGCGATCCGCTCACGGCTTACATGCAACTGCCGAACCGCACCACACCTGATGTGAAGGCTGTATTCTCCGCGGATTTCATTCCCTCCTCCGTCGTCACTGTGGCGGATAACGATACGAAAGTCACGGTTTACCACGCTGACTGGAACGGCGATCTCTCGAATGCCACATCGTTCATCGTCGAGGGCGAAAATGTCGCCGTGCGCGGGACGTTCGACAACTTTGTCGCGGGAGACATTATTTTGAAAAACAGCTTCAAGCTCGCACCGGAAGCCTTGAAAAAGAAGCTCGCCGAGCACGGTCTCTCGAACCAGTAATTTGAGCGACTTCGTTTACCCAAAAAATTACGATGTCATCGTCATCGGGGCTGGCCATGCAGGCATCGAAGCCGCGATGGCTTCGGCGAGGCTGGGGTGCGAGACGCTCCTGCTCACTCAAAATGCGGACACCGTGGGGCAGATGTCCTGTAACCCGGCGATCGGAGGGTTGGCCAAGGGCCACATGGTCCGTGAGATCGATGCCCTCGGCGGCGCGATGGGTTTGAACACCGACGCGACCGGCATCCAATTCCGCATGTTGAATGCCGCCAAGGGCCCCAGCGTCCGCGCACCGCGAGCGCAGTGCGACAAGAAAGCGTATCAGTTCCGCATGAAGGCCCTTCTCGAGCGCCAACCGCGACTCGATATGAAGCAGGGAAATGTCACGGGGCTAGCGGTCGGAGAAAATGGAGTCGAGGGTGTGGAGACCAATCTCGGCTTGCGATTCAATGGCGGCGCAGTGGTGGTTACGACTGGCACGTTCATGCGTGGCCTGCTCCATGTTGGCCTGCGAAACCAGACTGGCGGCCGACTTGGTGATGCCGTTTCGACATTCAGTGACTGCCTGCGCGAACTTGGTTTCGAGGTCGAGCGCTTCAAGACCGGCACTCCATGCCGGCTTCTTGCGAAGAGTATCGATTTTTCCCAATGCGAGGCCCAGCAGGGCGATGAACCGCCGCCACTCTTCAGCTACCTCGCGGACACGCTCGTCCGCGGCGAAGACGACCTGCACACACTCAACGAATGGCGAAACGGCGCATTCCACGCACGCCAGATTTGTTGCTGGATCACCTACACCAACGAGACCACGCACGAAATCATTCGCTCGAACCTCGATAAATCTCCGCTCTACTCGGGCGTTATCGAAGGGGTCGGACCCCGCTACTGTCCGAGCATCGAGGATAAAGTTGTCAAATTTTCCGAGAAAAATCAGCACCAGCTTTTCCTGGAGCCGGAAGGTCGCCACACCGATGAGATCTATGTCAACGGCGTTTCGACGAGCCTTCCCTTCGAGGTCCAATACAAATTCATCCGCAGCGTGCGTGGTCTTGAAAATGCCGAAATCCTGCGGCCCGGCTACGCGGTGGAATATGATTACTGCCCACCGACCCAGCTCCACACCACGCTCGAAACAAAGCGCCTGCCGGGACTCTACTTTGCCGGGCAGATCAATGGCACATCAGGCTACGAAGAAGCCGCTGCGCAGGGGCTCATCGCCGGTGCCAACGCCGCATTGAAGAGTCTCAAGCGGCCACCGCTCACCATAGGCCGGCACGAGGCTTACATCGGCGTCATGCTCGATGACCTTGTGACGCGCGGCACGCCCGAGCCCTACCGCATGTTCACAAGCCGCGCGGAATACCGTCTCCTGCTGCGGCAGGACAATGCAGACCTGCGTCTCACCGGCAAGGCCATCGATTCCGGCCTGGTGGATGGCGAGCGTGCTTCACGCTTCGCACAAAAACAAAGCCAACTCAGCGCACTGAAAAGCCGCCTGAACGAATACAAAATCGACACGGTCCCGCTCGAGCGCTGGCTGAAGCGCCCGGAGAATACCTGGTCAGCCGTGCCAGAGGAAATCCGCTTGCAGTTTCCACAACCCGTCTGGGAGCAGGTCGAGACCGATCTGAAATACGCCGGCTACATAACGCGCCAGGAGGAGCAGATCGCCCGCACCGTGCGCCACGAGGGCAAAGCGATTCCGGATTGGGTGGATTTCACAAAGATCAATGGACTTCGCACCGAGGCTGTTCAGAAGCTCGCCAGCGTGCGTCCCGAGACACTCGGCCAGGCTGCTCGACTCAGCGGCGTGACACCGGCTGACATCGCGCTGCTCGGCGTATGGATCACTCGCGGCTCAGAAAAAGTACCCATCACATGAAAACGCCCAATCGCATCGATACGAAATTCGAAACCCTCCGCGCCGCCGGTCAGTGTGGCTTCATCGCCTATATCACCGCAGGCGATCCGGATTTGAAATCCACCCCAGCACTTGTTGCAGCTCTCGAGCAATCTGGCGTGGACATTATCGAGTTGGGTATTCCCTTTTCGGATCCCTTGGCGGATGGCGCGACCATTCAAGCCGCCTCGGGCCGCGCGCTCGATGCCGGCGCCACCGTGGCCGGTGTGCTGGATGCCGTGCGAGAGATTCGCCAAAGCTCCGAGGTTCCCATCGTTCTCTTCAGCTACCTGAATCCTGTTTATGTTTATGGCTTCGACCGGTTCCATGCGGATGCCTCCGCTGCTGGAGCCGACGGGCTCTTGATCCTGGACCTGCCGCCAGATGAAGCTGCGCGCAATATTGAGTTGATGAAATCCCACGGCCTTCTTTCGATCCGTCTCATCGCGCCGACGACTCCGCCTGGGCGCATGGAACTCATCGCCAAGTCGGCTGAGGGTTTCATTTACTATGTCTCGCGTGAGGGGGTGACCGGCGAGCAGACGAGTCTCTCGGCCGACATTGCCACGCAGGTGGCTGAGATCAAAAAACACACCAACCTGCCGGTCGCGGTCGGCTTCGGTATTTCCACGCCGGACCAAGCTGCCGAAGTCGCGAAGGAATCCGATGCCGTCGTGGTAGGCAGTGCCATCGTGCGCCGCATCGGTGAGCATGGAAAATCCGCTGAACTGGTCCAAAAAGTCGCGCAGTTTGTCACGCCCATCGCAGCCGCTGTGAAAAAAGCCGCTGCTTGATGAACCCTGCTCCGGTGAATGGCCCGGCGAAGGTCCCTTTCACGGGATGCGATGCCTTTTTTCTCGCTCTTGAGGACCTCATGGCCGCCGGCGGTCAGGGGCGGCACATTGGCCTCACCATTCTCGAACTTGGGGTAGGCTTTGATATCTCCGCGCTGCGTGACGCCGTGCGCCGTTTCTCGCTCTCGCATCCATTGCTTCATGCGAAGCTTCGCCGCTCTTGGTTTCTTGGTGTGCCATTCTGGAGAACTCCGAAATCACTTTTACCCGACGCGGTACCAATCTTGGAGCAGCCTCCCAATACCGACCGGGATTCTTTTTGCGAAAAACTTCTAGGGTCCGGAGGCAGGCACTTTTTTGAAATTCACATCCTTCGTTCCGGAGACAAAGCCACGCTCCTGGCGAAATGGTCCCACTTGATCTTTGATGGGCGCGGCGCTGAACTGGCATTGCAGGAAATCGCTCGCCTCGCACGGAATCCATGCGAGGCCCCCAGGCCTGTCGCCTCCTGGGGAATAGCTTTTCCACCCCCGCCGGGCCTCTTTGCGCGCTGGGTTGGCACGCGTGTCTTCGTGCGGCGGCATTATGAAATGAAGCCATCGGGTTTTCGCTCCCTCGGTGGACCCTCTCCCAAGTCCGGCGCCCCGGGATTTCGCGTGCTGCGATTTTCAACAGATGAGACAGCTCTGATGCGTGAGCGGGCCGCTCGGTTCACGAGCGGAATTTTTCAGATGCCGTATTTCTTCGCTGCTGCTGCGAGGGCTCATGCAGCGGTGTTCAAGGCACGGGGTCAGCACCCTCCCTGCTTTGTGAGTCCTGTGCCAGTGCAGGCCCGGAAGCCCAAAGAAAGGCATCCGATTTTTCAAAACCAAGTCACCGTGCTGCACTTCAAACTCGATGCTCCAGACGCGGATGATCTGGAAAAATCCACCGCCGCCATCCATGCCCAATTTGAAGCGGCCGTCCGCAGCGGACTCGAAACCTCATCCGCCACGATGCTTTGGTGGATGCGCCGCCTGCCGTCAGCGATCTACCGCCGTTTCCTGCAGAAGGACACTGCGGGTGAGATTGTCTCTTTCTTTCAATCGCACACCGGCGACTTCCTGCCAGGTTTGAGTGATATCTGCGGAGCACACATTACAAACGGCTGGCACATTCCCTCCGTATCCCAACCACCCGGCAGTGGCATTTTTTTCAGCGAGCGAGAGGGGCGACTCTCTGCCACGATCTCGTGGCGCGAGAAATCACTCACCGCGGCCGAGGTGGATACGATGGAATCCAGCCTTCGCAGTGATCTTCTGGGGGCGACCAATTCAAGCACTCGACGGGATTGACCAGAAGAGAGTTTGGTGTTTTATTTGCGTCCTCAAACGGGTGAGGTGGCTGAGTGGTCGAAAGCAGCGCTTTGCTAAAGCGCCGTAGTCCAAAAGGCTACCGAGGGTTCGAATCCCTCCCTCACCGCCATTTTCCTCTTGCCTCTGGTCCTTGGCTTCACTCTTTCAAAATGAGGTTCCCCCAAATCGGCGGCAGTTCAGGATTAACGATTTTTTAAAACCCCCTGAAAAATGCGCTCAGCGTGGCAGTCAGTTTTTCACGGGGGCTCAGGGAGATGCGCTTTTGAAGGACGGAAAATTTTTCCCGTTCGATGCGGTCGAGTATTTTTTGGTAAACGGCGCTCATGATCCGTGCGGGCAGGAGCGATTTGAAGTCGGCCCGTGGAGGCATCGCCGCCGCGAAGCGTGCCCGCGCCTGCGCAGTCTCGTGGCGCATGAGGGCTTTGAATCGAGCGCTATCTTGCAGATTGAGGATTTCCTCTTCGCTCACGCCGAAGCGGGCAAGGTGATCCTGCGGCAGATAAATCCTGCCCTGGCCGGCATCCTCTCCGATGTCGCGCAGGATATTTGTGAGTTGCAGGGCGTGGCCAAGGTGCACGGCATAGGTTTCGCTTTGGGGATCTTGGCAACCGAAGATTTTTATCGAAACTAATCCTACCGCACAGGCAACACGCCAGCAGTAGAGCTCCAAGTCGGCAAGGTTTTGGAATCGCCGCGTCTCGATATCCGAGGCGCAGCCTTTGACGATCTCGGCAAAAAGTGAGCGGTCGATGGAATACCTAACGACAAGGCTCTCCAAATCCGGAGGGAGTCCGTTCTCCACAGCGGCAAGCCATGCCTCAAGCTGCTTGCGTTTTTCACCAACTGCGAGACCGGGTTGGTCCGCGATGTCATCCACCGTGTGGCAGAAGCGGTAGAAAAGCATGGCATCGATCCGGCGCGCGCGAGGTAGGCAGCGTAGGGCAAAGGCCAGGTTGGATGACTTGGCGCTGGATCCGGGAAGAAGCTCCAGCGGTTTCATGGAGCCTGGAAGTAGTCAGGCAGAGATGTCATTTCGACAACATAGTCAGAAAACGGCAGAACATCGGTTTTGCTGCCGTTCCACAGCACGGTAGTTCCCTGCTCGTCCGCCAGACGGCGCGCGAGGGGCAGCAGAAAGGGATTCGGTGGAGAAACGGCGATCAACACGGGCGGAGAGTGAACGATCGCCCTCGCAAAAGCGACACGCCAGTGCACAGAATCATGAAGTTCCCCGACTGGAATCGCATTCAACTCGGGAATGCCTACGAAATCCAGCGCCGCGAGCGTGGATTCCTGGACTCCGTGCTGCCCGCAAATTCGAAAAAATGGCATAGCCACGTTTTCTGCCACGGTGAAGGACGGCAGCAAATGCGGATGGGTGAAAAGATATCCGAAGGATTTGTCCCGAAGTTTTGTGGAACCAGGCTCAGGCATTTTCGATACCTCTTGATCGAATAAAACAAGACGCCCGCTGTCTGGTCTTTCGATCAGGCCCAGAATGCTCAGGAGCAGCTCTTTTGCTGCGGTATCTGAACCACAGAATCCCGTAATGTCTCCACTCTCGAAAGAGGCCGAGAAACCCTCGATCACCCCGTGCCTGAAGGCATTCGTGCTGGATCGGCGGCAGGTGATATTCTCGCAGCGGAGGGGACTCATGGACCTTTCTGTACACTGTCACTGGAAAGGTCGCGGCAGCAATACGGAAACCACTCTGATGAGCTATTTCCTCCTGCCCGGGGACGCACCGCGCTGTGAGGCGCGGGTACGTCCGCCGGAGCTTTGGGGAGAACTATCTCGCGTGCTGAACCCTAACGCGGCGGGCCCGTCCATTTTCGCGGATCACCACGCGACCGCTGTCGAGGAGATCAACCATGGCGGCGATCGTCTCACGACTGTTGCGGGCGCAGGATCCCACGATGGAGATCAGTTCGCCGAGGGAGTATTTGGTGCGGTTGATTTTTTTATAGATGTTTTTCATGGCAGTTTCTATTTGCCGTCTTTGACAGCATGTATGATGCCAGCGTTCAAAATTTTCTTCCCACCTGTCGAAATCGCCCCTCTCGCCCGCAGAAGCCCATCTTTTCGGCCTCGTAAGCTAGAATAGCAGGAAGGCCGCTGTGAAGTAGGCGGCAAAAATTGCCACAGCCAGGAACACGCCAGTCACACGGGCAGTCATTTCAGAGAAGAGCCCCTTGCTGATATGCAGACACAAGCCGGCAAAAGCGACCCATGCCAGCGGCATGGCAAAAAGCCACAGGCTCTGGGTGGCCATCCATACGGAAAAGGCGGGAAATGTTTCCGCAACATTCGTGGCATAGCCTGCTGCTTTGAGCAGCACATTGACTGAGAGTATGCCGAGCGAAATGAAGACGAATTGGGTGAGTGCGATGGAAAGAATCATAAGCCGGAGTGGAGGGCGCGGCGCATTTCCTCAAGAGGCGCAGCGCGGTTGAACCAGATTTCAAAGGAGAGTGCGCCCTGGTGGAGAAGCATGCCGAGGCCGTTGGCGCAGCGCGCGCCTGCTGCAGCCGCATCCTCGAGCAGTCGCGATGTCCCGCCCGAATACACCGTGTCGTAAACGAGGAGATTCGCGGTTAGCAAAGCCGGCGAAATCGTCGGGGGGTCCGTGCGTTTCATCCCGAGCGAAGTCGCATTGATAAGAATGTCGGCATTTTCCAACTCGCGCCGCAGGGCGTCGTCGTCGAACGGGATCGCTACAATGCGCTCCGCCGGGCCGCTCAGCTTCTCGCTCTGAAAATACGGAGCCAATTCTTCAGCCAGCGGGCGGATTTTTTCCAAGGTGCGGTTCACCAGCACCAGCCGCTCGCAGCGTTCCATGGCACATTGAACAGCAATGGCGCGTCCGGCTCCCCCGCCCGCACCCAGCAAGACCACGCGCAGGTCGCGCAAATCGACGCTGAATTCCTCGCGGATCGCCCTCACCAGACCAGGGCCGTCGGTGTTGAAGCCGATGAGCTTTTCGCCGTTCACCACAATCGTGTTTACGCTCCCCGAAGCGTGCGCGTAGGCATCAGCTTCATCAACCCCGGCCAATGCTGCCGCTTTGTGCGGAATTGTCACATTTGCACCAAGAAATCCCGCAGCCGGTAAAGTGTGCAGAACTTCATCAAAACGCTCGGGTGGGACATGAAGCCGGCCATACTGCGCTCGGATGCCGCAAAAACGCAGCGCCGCATTATGGAAGCCGGGCGACCTGGAATGCGCCACCGGATCTCCTATGACGGCCAGCTTCACTGGCGGCTCGAAGCCTGCAAACTTCCCAGGATTTGAAATGAAATCCTCAGCGGAAAAAATCTCTGGCACACTTGTTTGCATGCCCAAAGAAAGCAGGCAGTCCATCCGCTGGCAAGCGGGGGGAACTTCCCGCCTTGTTACGGCACAGTGCGAATCTGGATGGATTCAAAGCGCTCCTCGCCTTCGACCAGCTCGCGCAGGGCGATGATTTTATCCCCCGAAGTCACCAGCCCCCGCTTGATCAATTCCTCCTCTGCTGCGGCGAAGGTTTCCTC
>CAXNGJ010000017.1:0-9447 GCA_964201895.1 Terrimicrobiaceae bacterium | reverse complement strand
TCGTCAGGGCCTCCTCCTGATCATGGGTCACATAGATGAAAGTGATGCCGAGTTTTTTCTGGAGTTGTTTAAGTTCCGTCCGCATCTGGGTTCGCAGCTTGGCATCGAGGGCGCTGAGGGGTTCGTCGAGGAGGAGGACCTTGGGTTCGCAGACGATCGCACGGGCCAAGGCAACTCGCTGGCGCTGGCCGCCGGATAGCTGGGCCGGCTTGCGATTCACGAAATCGCCGAGCGCGGTCATCTCCAAGACGCGCTGGACGCGGCGTGTGATATCCGCCGGAGCGATGCGCTTCATTCTCAGCCCGAAGGCGATATTTTCGTAAATCGTGAGATGCGGGAAGAGGGCGTAATTTTGAAAAACCTGATTCACATCACGCCGGTAGGGGGGATCAAATGTGACATCCTTTCCGTCTATGAGAATCCGGCCCGAGGTTGGCGTGTCGAATCCGCTGATGAGTCGCAGGCACGTGGTCTTGCCACATCCAGAGGGACCGAGAAATGTCATGAACTCGCCGGCCTTGATTGCAAAACTCGCGTCTTTCAGAGCCTCGTGTGAGCCGAAGCGCTTGCTGACTTGGCGGAGTTCAACCATGGGAGAATTAGAAAAAATCAATCGCCGCAGGCGGCGGTGCCTCAATGGCGGGTTGTTCCATGGGAGCGGTTTGGGAATTCACAGGTTCCGCGCGGCGGATTTCGACAGCGCCGGATGCAGAAGCAGCAGGCACAACACCCTCTGCAGAGGGAGGAGGTGTATTGACTGGAACCGCCTTGGCAACAGGGATGTCCTCATCGTTTTCAGATTCCGCGCCGGGACGGACGGAGCGGTAGATATCATTGAAGCCAACCAGCGGCGGAGCGGTCACGGCAACAGGTCGGATTTTTGTGAGATCGATGGCGGTTGCCGCGCGTGGCCAGTCCGCTTCGCCGAATTCCTTGGCATATGTGCGGACTCCGCCGCCATGGATGTCGCAGGGGATCGTGGGAGCTTGTTTTTCGGTGGCGAGTTCCTTGTAGGTGTTCGCGTCGGGAAGGCGTTCGCCTGTGACCGGGTCGGCTGGTTTCGCCGAGCAGCGCGGTGTGGCGAGGAGCCCGGAGGAACGGCAGATTTCGACCTCTTTGAGGCCCGAGGGACGCTCGATCGCGCGCGGCGGGTAACTCTGCGCGGCGGCATTCATGATCTGGCTCCAGATCGGCAGGGCCAGATCCTTGCCGAAGGCTCCGCGGTAGATTTTCGTGGGCTTGTCAAAGCCGACCCACACGCCGCAGGTCACGGTGTTTGTGTAGCCGATGAAATAGGTGTCGGTGAACCCGTAAGCCGTGCCGGATTTTCCCGCGACCGGGAAGCTGCCGAGTCCGAATTGTTTTCGCCCGAGCGAACCAACTCCTCGCTCCATGAAATCGGACATCACAGAATGTGTCTCGTAGGCGGCGGCCGGCGAGATGGCGCGGTAGCGTTTGCGCGGGGCCTTGAAAATGATTTCACCCTCCGGCTCGCGGATAGACTGGATGATGTAGAGGTCGGCAGGGCGTTGTCCCACATTGGGAAACACGGTGTAGCCGAGCACGAGTTCATCGAGGCTGAGCTCACTACTACCCAGAAAAGCATTTGAGTAATCCCGCAAGGGCGAGCTGATGCCTGCAGCGGCGGCGGTTTTTTTCACCGCATCAAGACCGACTTGCATTCCGAGACGCACCGTGGCGGCGTTCTTGCCCTTCACGAGGGCATCGCGCGTGGTCATGGATCCCTCGTATTCGTTGTCCTCGACCTCGACTCCCCACTCACCGAGGAGGCCGGTCTCGCCACCGACCATTACATAGCGGTTGTCGATACAGGCGTCCTGCACAATCTCGCCAGGGAAGATGCCGGATTCGTAGGCCGATGCGAAAACAAAAGGCGTGAAGGCCGTGCCGACGGAGCGTGTTCCCTGGAGGGCGCGGTTGTATTCGCTGTGCTTGAAATCACGCCCACCGGTGAGGGCGAGGATTCCGCCCGCCGTGTTCTCCACAACCAAAGCGGCTCCTTGCAGGTATTTCGGCTCGGGCATTTTGACGGACATGTTGCCACGATTGATAGCGTCTTCGATTTTCTTAGTGGCCGCACGGTATTGCTCGAATGTCGGATGGCTGTAGCCGGGCTGTTGCTCGACTTTTAACAAAACCTCACGCGTTGCACGGTCCGCCGCCTGCTGCAGTTCCGAGTCCAATGTCGTATCGATGCGGTAGCCACCATTCATAGCCCGCTCGAAGCCGAGCGCTTTGATAACCTGCTGCCGGATCAGCTCGATGGCGTAACTGACCTTGAAAGGATTCGTTCGCTGAACTGTGCCCAGGGGGGATGCCAGCTCCTCCTCGTATTCCTTGCGCTTGATGAATCCGAGCTCGCGCATGCGCCCGAGGACGAAATTCCGGGACTCGGTGGAGTCGTTGGGGTTGTTGAATGGCGAGAGGGCCTGGGGGCTCTTGAGCAGACCGGCGAGGGCAGCACACTGGCCGATCGTCATATCGGTAGCGCTTTTTCCGAAATACCCCTGGGAGGCGGCTTCGGCACCATAGAAACCGCTGCCGAAATAGACTCGGTTCAGGTAGTGCTCCATGATCTCCTTTTTGCTGAAATTTTTTTCTATGCGCCAGGCGAGGTAGAGCTCCACCAGCTTGCGCTCGTAGGTGCGCTCGCGCAGTTCGAAGGAATTGCGGGCGAGTTGCTGGGTCACCGTGCTGGCACCCTGAGCGATGCGGCCCTTGCGCCAGTTCGTTATAGCCGCGCGGAAGATGCCCATGTAGTCCACGCCGTCGTGATCATAAAAACGGTTGTCCTCAGCGGCGATCACCGCCTTCACCAGCATCGGCGGCAAGCGGTCGTAGGGCACCGGTTGGCGGTTTTGAATGAAAAGCTTGCCGAACTCGCGGCCCTTGCGGTCATAGAGAATCGATGCCGCCTCCATCTGACTCACCTGCTTGAGGTCGAACTCCTCTGCACGCGCCTCGTATTTCTGTGTGAGCACGCCGAAGCTAACCCATGCAGCCAAAATGCCAGCACCCAAGACTGCCAGCGGCACCCACACGATTTTGCGGGCGTAGAATGGTTTTTCAGAGGCCCGGGGGCCCTTTTCCCAACTGTAATATTCCTTGCTTATGATCGCGAATCTTCCATTTCGCCAGCGAGAGATCAAGAACGCTGATGCAAGGACCTACTCCAGTGAATTCAAGAAACGCAGAAAAAATTCCGCGCCGGCTTCGAGATCGGCGACCCTTATGAACTCATCCGCCGTGTGCGCTTGCGCGATAGAGCCTGGGCCGATGGCCACAGAGGGGCATCCGTGCGAAGCGAATACAGCGGCATCGCAGAACCAAGGCGCTCCCACCAACTCGGAACCAAGCGATTGAAGGCGAGTGATCACCGGATGTGCGGGGTCGGTATAGAGTGGTTCCGAGCGCTTCAGATCGATTTCGATATTCGACACACGCTGACGCAAAAGATCTGAGATGAACTCCGGATCCATTCCGGGAATAATGCGGATATCCACCGAGGCTTCGCAAAAATCGGGAACGATATTGACCTTCGATCCGCCCCGGATTGTTCCGACGCTGAGCGTTGATGTGCCAAGAACTGGATTCGAACTCGCAGCCAATCTCGGAATTCCCTCACTCCGCAAGCACTCGATCGCCTGCATCATCTGATAAATGGCATTTTCCCCCGCCTCGGGTTGGGATGCGTGGACGGCCCGCCCGTGGGTGCGAAGTTGGAGCCAGCATGAACCCTTGTGCGTGTAGACGACATTGAGTGATGTCGGCTCACCAGCCATCACAAAATCAAATTTCTCCTCGGCCGCCAGAGCCTTCGCTCCGAACTGTCCGGCCTCCTCTCCCACAAGCCCGGCAAACCAGATTTCGTAGGGTGACTCGGCCAAAATCTCCCGCGCCTCGCGCAGCGCCCAAAGCATAGCGGCGGCGGTGCCTTTGGTATCCGAGGCGCCACGTCCGAGAAGCTTCCCGTTACGCACCTCGCCACTGAAGGGATCGATCGTCATTCCGGCTACGCTCACCGTATCGAGATGCGGAGCCAAAAGAATCCGGCGACCAGCAGCACGGCAAGTCGGAAAGCGGCCGACCACATTCGGTCGTCCAGGCAAAACCTCGCGCAAGGAAACCTCCGCTCCGCAGCCCCGCAAAAAATCCGCCACCCACGAAGCGCAAGACGCCTCGCCGGTTTGATCCGTTCCCGGATCGCCGCCGTCGGGATTCACGCTGGGAATGCGAATGAGCGCCGAGGCGATGTCAACGGCATCGTTCATTTGTTCAAATACCACTCCACAAACTTTGGAATACCCTCCCGAATTTTCGTTTGGGGATCATAGCCCAGAAGCTCTCGGGCTTTCGAGATATCCGCCGCCGTGAGCGGCATGTCCCCCTGCTGCTCGGGCAGGCGCTCGATGAGGGCTTTTTTGCCGAGCGCGCTTTCGATCGCGGAGATCAGCTCCGAGAGGGTCGTGGTTTGGTTTTCTCCCAGATTGAAAATATCGAAATGCGGGCCCTCGTATCCCAGCGCGCCCATCACACCCTGTACGATGTCGTCGATGTAGGTGTAGTCTCGCCGCGTGGAGCCGTCGCCGAATTGCGGAATCGGTCGACCGTGGTGGATCGCGTCTGTGAATTTATGAATAGCCAGGTCTGGACGCTGCCCCGGGCCGTAAACGGTGAAGAATCGCAGACACACAACCCGCATTTTGTAGAGATGCGCGTAATTTCCACAGAGATGCTCGCCGGCAAGCTTTGTCGCCGCATACGGGCTCAGCGTTTGAGGCAGTGCCAGGTCTTCGGTGAAGGGAACCGTCTTGGAGAGTCCGTAAACCGACGAACTGGATGCAAAGACAAACCTCCCTACGCCTTGCTCGCGGGCCG
Organism: Terrimicrobiaceae bacterium; assembly: GCA_964201895.1. Taxonomy (GTDB): domain Bacteria; phylum Verrucomicrobiota; class Verrucomicrobiia; order Chthoniobacterales; family Terrimicrobiaceae; genus UBA967. The sequence goes on along the minus strand of CAXNGJ010000017.1, from coordinate 4,548 downwards.
CTTCCAGAAGGTTGTGCGTACCCGTGATGTTGGTGTCGATGTAGAGCTGGGGATCCTTGAGCGAGGGACGCACGCCGGCGCGCGCAGCTATGTGAATGATGCCTTCAAAACCCCCATCGGCCAAAATCCGCCGCACAAAATCGCGGTCCCTTATGTCACCCTCGTGAATGAACGCTCCGCTACCGAGCGAGGCTACATTCGCCCGCTTGATGGCCGGATTATAAAAATCATTAAAATCATCGATCACCGCCACCTCATGCCCCTCGGACAAGAGGCGCCTGCATACGTGCGAGCCAATGAATCCGGCGCCGCCGGTCACCAATACTTTCATGCCGCAAATGTAGTTTCAGGCGGCTCGAAGCGGCAAGCGCATTCCCTTGAAATTCGCGCTTGCATCCGATCGGAAACCCGCTAGGTTTTTTCTTCCTTCGCTCGGGTGGTGAAATGGCAGACACGTGCGTTTGAGGGGCGCATGCCGCAAGGCATGGGGGTTCGAGTCCCCCCCCGAGCAGATTTTTAACCCCCTCCCCTACAAATTTCGCGCAATTCGGAAGCCGATGACTGTATATCGGCTATCTGGGCTGCGGCTTACCCGGTATGCGACGGTGCCGTGTCCATCGAGCTGCATCCAGCTTCCTCCTCGAATTCTACACGCCGAGCCAGTCTCATCCTTGTCCCAGCACCATTCCCAGACATTGCCGCTCATGTCGTGGATTCCGAGTTCGTTGGGTTGCTTTTGTCCCACGGGGTGCGCTCCGCCATTTGAGTTTTTTTCGTGCCACGAGACCTTGTCGGGGTTGTCGCTTCCGCTGAATTGGTATCCTTGGCTCAAAGAGCCACCGCGGGCCGCCCATTCCCATTCCATCTCGGTCGGCAGGCGAAAGCCATCCGTTGCGGCATTCATTTCGACCAGCGTGGAGCCATCGGGACCGTATTCGCCGTTTTGGTAGATTTTCCCGTTGATGCTGTGGACTGGTTTGAGGCCCTCCATGGTGCTTTTGGCATTGCACCACTTGACGGCGTCATACCAACTCACGTGGGTGATCGGATGGCGGCTGCCGTTTCCTTCGCCGGCTTCCAATTTGAAACCGTGTTCCATGGCCCAGATCCTGACCCGCTCCCACTCGAGTTGCGTGACCGGATATTTCCCGATCCGGAAGGGTTCCACTTTTTGCCCTGAGAATTCCGAATCTTGTGGCAGGAAGCCGCCGCCAACCTGTGCCATTGCGGTGAGGTCGAACGGGCCACCGGCTCCCTCCCCGAATGCTAGAAGAACCCGGCGGCGCTCGCCGAGTTTTTCGACTCCCAAGGTTTGCAAATCCTCGTCCGTGATCGTGTCGAGAATCTCATCCGTGACGCCCTGCTTTTCAAAAAGCGGAATGAGGTTATCGAGATGTTCGCGTTCAAGGATCAAGTGGATGTTCGTAGTCATGGTGGCATAAGTTTCCAGCAACAACCCGGAGAGGGAGGTGGGAGATGTCCCCATACCATGGGGCGGTTCCGGTGATATTTCGGGCAAGACGAATGCCGGTGACATGGTCGCTTATGTTTGGAAGGCGACTGCAGCGGTATCCAAATGTCTCGAATCCAACATGGTGTTTCCAACTTCCGCCGCGAATCCGACGTTCTGAGCCGGATTCTTCACAATCCCAACACCAGTCAAAAAAATCACCGCTCATATTGGAAATTCCGGCCGCGTCCGGCTTTGTCTCGTATTCCTTTTCTGCGTATCGGTGGCAATTGATTGCTCCTTCGCGTGCCGCCCACTCCCACTCGGCCTCTGTCGGCAATCGATAACCGTTTGCGCTTTTATCCCAATCGATTGAGGAAGCTCCATCCGGGCCGAAGTCTCCTCTTCGATAAACAGCTCCATTCAATCGATAAGGCGACGGCAGCCCTGCCCGCTCGCTCTTGGCATTGCACCACTTGACGGCATCATACCAACTCACTTGCACCACAGGATGAAGTGGGGAAATCGCGGTTCCGCCGCTTATTTTATAACCGTTTGCCAGTCCCCAGATTTTCACGGCATTCCACTCGTCCCTCAGCACCGCGTGTCGGCCGATCTTGAAAGGCGCCACTTCACGACCGGCCATATCCGACTCGATCGGCAGCCTGCCGCCTGGAAATTGCGACATCATGCCAACACTTTTTCCTTCGGCCTCAAATGCCAAGAGCAAGCGCCTCCTTTCGCCAAGCTTGTCCACGCCAATGTCTCTCAAATCACGGTCGGTGATGTGATCGAGAAGCTCGTCCGTAATTCCCTGCTCGGCCAAGACGGAGCTCAGGTTTTCGAGTCTTTCCCCCTCAAGTGCGCGTTGGATTTTTATGTCCATGGCAAAAAATATCCCTGCCCATGCGTGAAAGGGAGGGAGGGGAAGTCCCCAGTTCCGCGCTCTGCTACAAAGGAAGCTTCAGTCCGGCGTGCTTTGCGAGAGCGCGCTGGCGTCCATCGAAAGTCAGAAATTCCTTGGCCCCGAGGTGAACAGCGGTTGCGACATGCAGGATGTCCAAACTCCGGTGCCCGCCTTGCGCGGTGCGATTTTTCGAGAAAACGCCAGCAAGTCGCAAGACGGCATCTGAATCGCATGGCACAACCTTGTTAAGGCCCGATGCGATATCCGTCTCCCAGTCCTCGATCATTTGATCCGCCTCCCGGCGCGAGCATCCCTTTTTGCGATCCGAAGAGTGGAGCCAGACTTGCAGCTCGATGGCTTGGAGAAATTCAAATTCCAAAAGGCGCGTGAAATGTAGGGGCTCGGTCATAGCCTCCCTGTAGGCGTCTGCGTGTGCGGAGTGCTCTTGCTCACGATACAGCGAACAAAGGAAACTTGTATCCGGATAGACAATCATGGCTCGCCTGTTTCAAACGCCCGCATCTCGTCCACCTCGGCTTGAGTGAATACTCGGTCGCCCCAGATGCGCTTGCGGCGTGCCTCATAATCTGGATGCGGCGGAAGTTTTGCGGCGGGAGTCTCCGTGGCACGCGAAATTTTTGCAACCGCCTTCGAATGCTTGGTGATCAAAATCTCCTCACCACCAGCGAGCCAAGCTTCGAGTTTCGGAAAATCATAGCGCAAGTCGCGCACAGTCGCGGTTTTCATATCATCACAATATTGTGATGATATGGCCGGTCAAGTTCCGGCAGGCTGATTCTCTGGACGCCCGGTCTTGTGTCCGCGTCCGGAAGTGACGCCATCAAAGGGCTGCACATCAGCGCCCTCGAGTCTGCGGGCGGGCTTTTTGCCGAAATTGAAACTCACATTAGCCCAAGTATCACCTGGCTGGGCGTCAATGCCGAGCGCGCCGCTGGGTTCGTAGCCGCAATGGACCATGCAATTCTCGCAGCGCGGGTCGCGGGCCTTGCCTTTCACGACACCGTAGTTCTCCCACGGCGTTTTATCCAGGAGGTCACGGTAACTCGCGTGGTGGGTATCGGTCATGAGGTAGCATGGCCCCTTCCAGCCCTTCACATTCCGCGTGGGAATCGCCCACGCCGAGCAGGTGAGATCGCGCTTGCCGGCAAGGAAATCGAGGTAGATCGGCGTGCCGAAGAACGTGTATTTTTCACCCCACGCGCGGATGTTTTGAAACTTCCGCTTCGTCATCTCCCGGGTGAGGAAGAAATTTTCCGGCTGAAGGTTCAGCCGCTTCATCATATCCTTCTTCGCCGCATCGTAGTCGTATCCCGGCGAGATTGTGTGTCCATCGACCCCAATCCAGGACAGGTAGTCGAACATCCGCTCGAGTTCTGTCATTTCAGTTTCTTTATAAACGGTGGTGTTCGTGGCGACCTGGTAGCCAAGCACCTTCGCCATGCGGATGGCGGCGATGCATTCTTGAAAAACTCCCTCTCGCTCGACGATGAGGTCATGCGTGCGCTCAAGGCCATCGAGGTGCACATTCCAATACATCCACTTCGAAGGTGCGATCACGTGGCCTTGGGCAGGCTTGGCCGACCGGATCTCGGCGGCCTGGGCCGACGTGATCAATTCCTCGCTCAGGAGGATTTCCATCTCATGCGAAATTTTTGCCGGATCGCGCAGGAACTCCGCCGCCAAGTAGTCGCGCATTTTTTTTCGCATGAACATTCCATTCGTGCAGATGTAAACGATGCGCCGCCTCGTCAGCAGGCCATCGACGAGCGCTTCGATGTGTGGATAGATGAGCGGTTCCCCACCGCAGATCGAAATCATCGGAGCGCCGCACTCCTCGGCAGCTCCAAGGCAATCGTCGAGGGGCATCACATCCTTCAACGATGTCGAATACTCGCGAATGCGTCCGCAGCCGGTACAGGTGAGATTGCAAGTGTGCAGCGGCTCGAGTTGAAGCACGGTCGCAAATTTTTTCACGTCGCGTGCTTTTTTCCCGATAATATAGCCCGCAATGCGCGCCGTGAGTGCGAGAGGAAACCTCATGCGCCGCATGACATAGAGCGTGCAGCGGCGAGTCAAGCCCCGCAAGCTTGACCTCGCAGCGGGAAAAGCTCACACCTGCCCTTGTCGGTAAACAGCAAAGGGGAATCACTCATGGAAAATGTTGCTTCAA
>CAXNGJ010000016.1:0-9469 GCA_964201895.1 Terrimicrobiaceae bacterium | reverse complement strand
GATCTCGCTGACGAGGGTTTTAAAATCGCAGTCTCTGAGTGCGGCAATGAGCTCTGGATGGCGCGGGGAGATTTCGAGGGATTCCCAAGCGACGGGCATTGGGAGGTCTTCGTCAAGGCGCACCATTTCACGGTTGGCGATGATGACTTCACGGTTGGCGGTGATTTTTTCGCGCAGGCGGGTATTCTCGATGAGTGAGGGATTTTCGAGGATGGCCTGAATCGAACCATGTGAGGTCACCAACTGCACAGCGGTCTTGCCACCGATTCCGGGAACGCCAGGGATGTTGTCCGAGCTGTCGCCCGTTAGAGCCAGCACATCGGCGATTCTTGCAGCCGGGACACCCCATTTTTCGGCAACTTCGGCGGGCCCGAGGAGAGCAAAGCCGCCTTCTTTGATATCGGTTTTATTCGTGGAGTAGATGTGGATGTTTGCGTCAACGAGTTGGAGGATGTCCTTGTCGTTGGTTGCTATCACCACGTCGGCTCCGTCTTTTCTGGCTGCGTATGCGTAGGAGGCGATGAGGTCATCGGCTTCGGTATTTGGGAGTTCGACGGATTGTGTGCCGACCAGGCAGATGTTTTTTTGGAGCCAATCCTCCTGTGGGCGGAGGTCGTCCGGCATGGATGAGCGGTTCTGTTTGTAGGCGGGCTGAAGCTCCACGCGCCGTGCGGGTAGGCCGGCGTCCCATATCACGGCGGCCCTGTCGGGTTTCACATCTGCCAGCATCTTGCGAAGGGCTTTGATGAATCCGTAGATCGCATTCGTCGGCTCACCACGGGAATTCTTCAGTCCCCGAATCGCAAAAAAAGAGCGGTAGAGATAATAATGACCGTCAACGAGAAGGAGGCGCATCGATACTGGGCGCTCTTCAGCTTGCAATCGTGCCGATTTCGACCGGCTCGACTTTAATGCCGTTCTCTTCCAACCAGGCGATCGATTTTTTGATTTCCTCGCGTTCGCCATCGAGTTCGAGGGAGACAAGGCCGATCTCATCGGTGACGCTGGCTTGTCGGATATTTGTGACCACAGCAAATTGTTTGGCCAACTCCCAGAGGATGGGGCGGGTGATGAGGCGTGCCGGAAACATGAGCCAAAGGCGGGTCTTTTGCATAAGCGCAATGTAGCGAAGCCAAGCAAAACACGCCACCCTTATGACATAGAAAAAAACATGCTCACAACTCTTAGATGTTGGAAGAAGCCTCAAAAGCTTGTAAGAGTTCCTATCTTAAAACCCTGACCGCCCATGGATGCATCCCACCCCGATATTCACAGCCTCACCCACGTCGACCAGTTTCTCGCGGTGGGCAAAGAGTCGGATGCTTCGGATATTCACCTGAGTGTGAATTCTCAGCCCATCTGGAGGCGCTTCGGCATTCTCGAACCAATCTGGAGGCAAGCCGAGGTGCTTACGGCAGAGGATACGGAACGTCTGGTGGCAAGTTTTCTTTCGCCGCAGCAGCAGGAGCAGCTTGGCGGTCGGGGAGATGTCGATTTCGCCTACGCCACGAGTATCGGGCGCTTTCGCGCGAGCGTCGTTCGCCAGCGCACCGGCTACGATTTGGTTTTTCGAATCATCAGTGACCGCGTTCGTTCGATGGATGAGCTCGGTTTGCCCGAGCAATTGAAAATGCTCACGGAATTTCACAACGGCCTCGTTCTTGTCACTGGCTCGGTCGGCAGCGGCAAAAGCACGACCCTGGCCGCGCTCGTGGATCAGATCAACCGCTCGCGTCACGACCACATCATCACACTCGAGGATCCTATCGAATACCTCATTACCTCGGGCAAATGCCATGTCACCCAGCGTGAGGTCCACACGCATACAAAATCCTTCGCCAACGCTTTGCGGGGCGCTCTCCGCGAAGATCCGGACGTCATCATGGTCGGTGAAATGCGCGACCTGGAGACGATCTCACTTGCCATCACGGCCTCGGAAACAGGCCACTTGGTGCTCGGCACCCTGCACACCAGCAATGCCGCAAGAACCCTCGACCGACTGCTGGATGTCTTTCCGACCGACCAGCGCGACCAGATTCGCATCATGGTGAGCGAGTCGCTGCGCGGCATCATCTCGCAGCAACTCATCCCCCGGACAGATGGCAACGGTCGCGCGCTGGCGATCGAGATTTTGATGAACACTCCCGCCATCGGAAATGTGATCCGCGAAGGCAAGACCTTCATGCTGCCGGGCATCATTCAAACGGGAAAAAAACTGGGCATGAAACTCATGGACGACTCGATCGCCGATCTCTTCCAAGCCGGCATCATCTCCGCCGAAGAAGCCGTTTATCGCGCAGAACAGGAATCAGACATGAAACGCCTCGTCGGACTAAAATAACTAAGCGTAGAGGACACCGCTTAAAACTTAATCCTTAAAACTTAAAACTTCCCCGCCCATGCCCTACATCGACCAGTTTTTTCAGGTTCTCATCGACAGCGGCGCATCGGATCTCCACCTCGCCGAGGGTCAATCGCCCAAAGTCCGCCGCCACGGCGAGATTGTTCCAATCCGAGACGAGGCCCTCACCAACGAAGAAATGAGCTACATGCTCAGCGAAATCTGCTCGCCCGAGCGCTGGCAGCGCTTCGAGGAACACGGAGACCTCGATTTCGCCTATGAGATGAATGAGGACAACCGTTTCCGCTGCAACTATCTCAAGCAAGTCCAGGGTTACGGAGCTGTCTTCCGCATCATTCCCACAAAAATCAAAACTCTCGAAGACCTTCGCGTGCCCGAGATCATTAAATCCTTCGGCCACATGCGCGGCGGCATCGTGCTCGTGACAGGCCCGACCGGTTCGGGAAAAAGCACCACGCTTGCGGCCCTCATCGATTACATCAACACCAACTTCTCCCGCCACATCGTGACGATCGAGGAGCCGATCGAGTTCGTTCACCGCAACAAGAAAAGCATCATCACCCAACGCGAAGTTCCCGAACACGCGGAATCCTTCCCCGCCGGTCTCAAAGCCGCCCTGCGTGAGGATGCAGATATCGTCCTCGTTGGTGAAATGCGCGACTTGGAGACGATTTCCCTCGCCCTCACAGCCGCCGAAACCGGGCTGCTCGTCTTCGGAACCCTCCATACCAACAACGCCCGCAAAACGGTGGACCGCATGATCGATGTCTTTCCGAGCGACCAGCAGGCGCAGGTGCGCACCATGCTCGCAGCCTCCCTGCGAGGCGTCATTGCCCAGTTGCTCATGAAAAAACAGGATGGCTCGGGACGCGTTGCCGTGAACGAAATCCTGGTCGTCAACAGCGCCGTCTCCGCCATCGTCCGCGAAGGGGCGACCCAGAAATTGCAAGATGTCATCGTCGCCGGCAAAAGCCAAGGTATGCAATTCATGGACGACGCCATCTGGGAACAACTTCTTTCTGGAGTCGTCTCCGCCCACGAAGCCTACATGAAAGCCATCGACAAAGCGCGATTCCAACCGTTCCTCCCCCCCGAAGAAGCCGGCCTCGCCAATGCCGCCGGCGGTGGAGCGTAGGCCGAGCGATAGATTGGAGGGCCGGCCGCCATGTCATCCGAATTTTAAAAAATTTTGCGGCCAGAGTGCTTTCGCGGACGAGTTCCACATAGTCTTCGAAAGGCCATGTGCGACAGAAAATTCATGAGATTCTTAATTTAGCAAAGAGTGAAGTCTGTCCGTCTTTCTTGCTTCTAGTCCAATCAAATGGAATCAAATCCCCTCACCTGCATGCTTGGGATAGGGGCGTTGGAAAATGCGGAAACTCCTAACGAACGCAATCCCTGAATGAGGCTCTGCGTGGCGCAATAGAAGCAGCTCAAATACTGGTTACACATGGCGAGGAAGATGCCATTTTTTGAGCACTCTAGATATGCAAAAATATTTCACATGGTATTTTAGCTCAATAATTTATTTTTATTTTGCACCTGATTCTGACGAGATAAAAAATCGATGTGCATTTTTGCCTTGCATGCGGCAGGCTTGTCACAATTGATCCACAGCGCATGAATCACAAACAAAGAACCAATCTTCTTGAGGAGGCATTGTCGCTTCACAAAGCCCACCAGCACGACGAAGCGGAGCGGATTTATGCCAAGGTGCGACATGAATGCCCGAGAGATTTCGATGCTTGGTACCTCTCGGGGGCGATGGCGTTTCAGCGAGGGGGGCACTTAGAGGAGGCTGTCGAGCTTTTGCAAAAAGCCAGAAAACTCAATGCCGACTCGATCGAGTGCCGGATGTTTCTCGGCATGGCGCTTGCGGATCTCGGCCGACATGCCGAAGCAGAACCGCACCTCGTGCGCGCTCTCAAGAAATCTCCACACATGGCCGAAATGTGGGAAAACCTCGCACGCTGTCAAAGGGCGCTGGGGCTGCCTCATGAGGCTTTGGATTCACTCGGCAAGTTTGCACAGATCCAGCCTTCGAATGCCACCGCCCACGAACTTCTCGGCGAGCTCGCGGCCGTGGTGAGTGGCTTTTCAGAAGCAGAGCCACACTTCCGCAAAGCGACGGAGATCGATCCCGGCATGGCCATTGCCTGGAGCAACCTCGGACTTTCGCTGCTCGAAAAGACCGGCCACATCGCCGAAGGCATGGAGTGTCTGGACAAGGCGCTTCAACTCGATCCCTTCCTCGTTGCCGCCTCGAGAGCGCGCGCGCTGGGACTGCAGCGTCTTTACAAAACCACGGAGTCGCTCGATCTGCACAACTCGATTCTTTGGATGGAGCCGGAGAACGCCCACGTGCTCAGCGCCCGCAACATGCTGCTCAACTACCTTCCAAACCAAGTTCGCCAGAACGTTTTCGAGGCGCATAAGGAATTTGGAGCACTCTTCGCAAAAGATGAATTTCAGGTTTTTTTCAATCCTCAAGAGCCCGATAAAAAACTCCGCGTTGGCTTCATTTCGCCGGATCTGCGACACCACTCGGTCGCCTTCTTTTTCAAGCCGCTGCTCCAAAATCTCGACCCCTCGCGCGTGCAGACGCTGCTTTACCATTGCCACCACACCGAGGACGCCACGAGTGCCGCGCTAGGAAAGCTGGCGAGCAAATGGACGAATCTCAACGGCGTGGAAGATGATGCCGCAGCCACTCTCATTCAGCGTGACGCACCGGATATCCTCATCGACCTCGCCGGCCACTCGGCCATGAACCGTCTCCCGCTACTCACCAGAGGCCTCGCTCCCGTGCAGATCTCCTACCTTGGCTATCCCAACACGACAGGTGTGCCAACCATCACCCACCGCCTCGTCGATGAAATCACCGACCCAAGCGACGAAGCGGATGCGTTTGCAACGGAGAAGCTGATTCGCTTTTCGCCATGCGCGTGGACCTACGAAGCGCCCGCAGACGCCCCCTCGCCCGCCATGCCAGATGAGAACGCGCCGGTAGTCTTCGGATCCTTCAACAATTTTCTGAAAGTCACCAACGACACACTCGCCGTGTGGGCAAAAATTCTGACCCGGGTGCCCGCCTCCCGCCTCTTCATCAAGAGCGTGTTTTTGGACGATGCCGAAGTTAGAAAAAATGTCCTCGAGCGCATCACGGCCGCCGGCATTGCCGAAGACCGAGTGGAAATGACCGGCTTCTTTGCCGCCACACATGACCACCTCGCAGCTTACAACCGCGTGGATGTTGCCCTAGACACCTTCCCCTACAATGGCACCACCACGACCTGCGAGGCACTCTGGATGGGCGTCCCCGTGGTCTCACTCATCGGAGACCGCCACGCAGCGCGCGTTGGTCTATCGCTGCTCACCGCCATTGGCCATGCTGAATGGGCCACTGAAAACGAAAACGCCTACATCGAAAAAGCCGTCACCCTAGCGCAAGACCGGGCCCTCCGCAGTCAACTGCGCGAATCCCTTCGCGATGAAGTCGCCGGAAGCATCCTATGCGACCACGCAGGACAAGCAGCACGCTTTGGAACCGTTCTTCGCCAAATTTGGGCCGAGTGGTGTTCTGCGACCTCAAATCAAAACTAAAAAAGCCAAGGCCTCCGTTTTGAGAAGGCCTTGGCTGAACGTTTTTCATTTTATTCCAAGAGCCTGATGAGACTCTCGGCGGATGTATTGGCTTGGGCAAGCATGGCCAAACCAGCTTCCCGGATGATGCTCAACCGGGCGAAGTTGGCGCTTTCCTCGGCGATGTCGACATCCATGATCCGGCCGTTCGCCGCCTCAAGGTTCACTCGATTCACGGCCAAGATATCTTGCGCAAATGCGAGACGCGATTGCTCAGCTCCATTTTCTGCCCTCAACTCAGCGATATCTTGAATCGCCGTTTCGACACTTGCAGACGCAGCCGTGGCAAGAACGGTCGTCGTGATCCCGGCGATAGCTGTCACTGTGTTTTCCACAGCATCCAAATTCGCCTTGGTGATACTCGTCGTTTGCGTTCCATTTTCGGAGGTCACAACAGCAATGCTCGCTCCGCCATTGGCGAATAACGGCACTCCATTGAACTCCTCGGTCAAGAGCGAGGACATATTGTCCTGCAACTCCTGAAATTCCGTGTCGTAGAGTGCTATGTCGTTCGTGGAGACAGCCGCATCCGATGCCAATGTCGACAACTCCGACATGCGCAACAGGATACTTGAAGCCACTTCGAGCACACCGTCCTGTGATTGGAGGAAAGACAAAGCATTCCCGACATTCGCAGAGACAGCATCCGTTCGACGAATCGCCGCTGAGAGCTTCATCGAAACAGCCAGCCCGCCCGGATCGTCCACTGCTGTATTGATTCGGAGTCCACTCGAAAGCCTGGTGAGGCTTTTTTGAAGATTCCGGTTGTTTTGATCCAGATAATAGGATGCCGCCGAAGTGGCACCCGTAGGATTTAAGGTTATCATGATTTTCCTTTCATTTGATTTGCAGCTTCCGTGCTGCAGACGAGTCAATTTTAAGTGTTTGACCGCACTTTGAACTGAATTATTTATAAATCACAGAAAGTATTAAAGAAGAGCCTTGAGCAGAATCGAAGCAAAACGCAGTATGCTTATTTGAGATAAGTGATTTTAAATATAAATAGTTCATTATTTTATAATATTTTTTAAATATATTTTATCACATTAACACTTGCAGCACCTGCGAAAGAAATTGCGCTATAGCGGTGTTCTTTGAACTCAATCGCTCCCGCGAATTCGCCTTCCCGGCCAACCTGCAATTGCTCTTCCTTAAAGAAACCAAGTATTTTCGGTTGTGTATGTTATTCCAAGATATGTCTCCAGCGTTTTTCACCGGTATGGTTCCTTGTTCAGTTAACCACTTCTCTTTGATTACATCTCTGATTTGTGCTTAGTTTTTTACTTCCACCCCATGCAACAAGAGGGTTGAACTCCTGCAGCATGATGATCGTTTTAGGCATTTCGCTTGCATTTTTAACAAGATAACTTCGAATCGATATTCATAAGGCCATCAGCTTCCATGCTTAGTCCTGACTGTATAATTGGCCACAGAGTTCACTTAGAAGAATTCGTTTCCTTGTGTGAATATGCGGCTTATGATGTCGCGTTATATTGCATGCAATCCTCGCAGAGATATCGGCATCCTTGCCTCCATCCTAGGCGTCTATCGCCTATTATTTGGTCGATTCTGCCTAAGAATTCCTCAGACCAGCAAACGCAGGACGGATTGGTTCGCCTGGTTTGCTTGGGCAAGCATCGCTGTACCTGCTTGTTGCAGGATATTTAAACGCGCAAGATTTGCGCTTTCCGAGGCAATATCCACATCCGTGATTCGGCCATTGGCCGCCTCAAGATTGGTTTTGTTTACCGCGAGCATATCCGCCGCAAAGGTGAGGCGCACTTGCTCGGAGCCGTTTGTTGCACGAAGAGTTGCGAGATTTTGGATAGCGGCAGTGATGGAGCTAACTGCTGCAGCTGCACCTGTCGCACTTCCAAATACCGTATCTATCGATGTGCCAGCAAGAGATGCTCCAGAACCAGTTCCGACGTAAAAAGCAACTGAACCTAGATCGGCTTGGGTGATACCCACTGTTTGTCCGCCATCTTGCGAAGTCACAACGGTGAATGTGTTTGTTGTCGTGATTGTGGCATCATTTCCACCACTGTTAAACAATGACACGCCATTAAATTTTTCCCCAAGCATTGAGCTTAATTGGCTCTGCAGAGATTGATATTCTGTTTTATAAAGCGCTGTGTCTGTGGTGGATTTTGTCACATCAGTTGCCAGCTGCACTAATTCCGACATACGGCTAACCACTTTATCAGCCGTCTTCAGAACTCCATCTTGCGTCTCAAGAAGTGAAATCGCATTATTCACATTGGCTTGCGTGGCTTCCGTGCGACGGATGGACGCCGACAATTTCATCGAAACTGCCAGACCGCCGGCGTCGTCGAATGAGGAGTTGATACGCGATCCGCTCGAAAGCCGGTTGAGGCTCCGCTGCAGATTCACGTTGGTGTTGCTCAGATTATAAGCTGCAGACATGGCTGCGCTATTTGTGTTGATAGTGATCATTTTAGTATTCTTTACTTTTGTTTATGCAGCTTCCGCGCTGCTATCGGGCCATTTTTTTAAGTGTTTGACCTCACTTTTTGGAGTTGTTCCAAAATTCTTTTGTTTTTTACTACGGAGAACACGAAGAGGTTTTGTCATATTTGAAACTCGCATATTGAAAAAAATTAACATAATTAACAAAATAGTCTGATCGCCAGAAGGTTTGAAGCTGGCATACTGCAATGCTATTGCTTTTAGGCCTTGCACTGCGCGTCCTCCGTGAGCTCTGTGTGCTCTGTGGTTAATTTGTTCCAGGTTTTCACCAGTTTGAGTCCTTTTCGGTAAGTCGGCGTCGTTTAGTTCATTCTATTGTCCATCCGTGAATTGTGGCTTTATGGCATCCTTGCCTGGCCTCGGGTTATTGGTTTTGTGGAAAATTGGCTTTGGGAGGGGTTGTAGTTTTTGTTGAAATAAATGGCAGAATTAACAAAAATTTCTCATCGCTAAAAGCTTATAGTCTGGCATGCTGCAATGCTATTGCTTTTAGGCCTTGCACTGCGCGTCCTCCGTGAGCTCGGTGTGCTCTGTGGTTAATTTGTTCCAGGTTTTCACCAGTTTGAGTCCTTTTCGGTAAGTCGGCGTCGTTTAGTTCATTCTATTGTCCATCCGTGAATTGTGGCTTTATGGCATCCTTGCCTGGCCTAGGGTTATTGGTTTTGTGAAAATGGTAGACAAAAATGGCCTCACCTTAAGTATTGCGTGCTTTGTCTCTGAGTGCAGACCAGATTCTCTGAGGCATACCATTTGAATCAGATCGACGCTCTGGGCAGAATGGGCCGCTGGGTGAACGAAGAGTCGACCGCGCTCCCAGTTATTTGTGACGCATCTGATGGTGTTGCGCCGGACACCTATTTTGAGTTGAAATCTGCCATCTCCTTTTTTGGATAATTCAAAATCCAAATGCCAAGGCTGCCGCTCTGGTCTTGCCAGGGCAGCAGGCTTAGAATTTGGAAGAAAGAATGGCATAAG
>CAXNGJ010000015.1:0-9528 GCA_964201895.1 Terrimicrobiaceae bacterium | reverse complement strand
TTGCAGGCACAGCGGGTTGGGGGGCTGTCGTTTTCACGGTCGCCGGCACCGCTTGGGGCTCATGATCCCGTGAAGCCAAGGAAACAAATTCTCCGCGATGCTCTTCGATGCGCCCCGCATCACCACGAAGCGGAGTTTCTGACGCCCTCAAGGCAGATTTAAAAAACGGAACACCCACCAGATAGCCTACGCAAAAGCCAGCTGCGCAAAATAAAACAAAACCTATGGATTTTTTCATGGCAGAGGAGAAAGAGATCTCAAAATCACAGTCCGGGAGCCACATGTTTTCAAGAGAATATCCGCCATTCGATGTGTCCACTTCCCAGAAATGTTCGTATTTGCGCCCATGTCTATTGTCGGATAGGATTCCCGTTTACCAAATATGTCGTCCTTGACACTTGAAATCACATTTATCTTCCTGCTGCTCTTTGCGAACGGCCTTTTTGCAATGGCCGAAATCGCGGTGGTCACATCACGGAAGGCCCGCCTGAAAGGCATGGCGGATCAGGGCGCCAGCGGCGCCAGACTCGCCCTCTCCCTCGCCAATTCCCCGGGAAAATTTCTCTCCACCGTGCAGGTGGGCATCACTTTTGTGGGTGTGCTGGCCAGTGCCCTGGGTGGAGCGAATATCTCGGACCGGCTTGCCGGGGTGCTATCGAAAATCCCTGCACTGGAGCACTACGCCGAGGCCATAGCGCTGACGATCGTGGTCGGAGCGATCACTTACCTTTCGGTCATCATTGGCGAACTCGTCCCGAAGCGCATTGCGCTGAACAATCCCGAGCGTATCGCCTCGTCCCTCGCCCGCCCGATGAACAGCCTGGCGAAGCTTCTTTCCCCGCTGGTGAATTTGCTCAATGTCTCCAGCGATTTCCTCATGGCCGCCCTCGGCATCCGCAAGCCGAAGGAGTCGGTCGTATCGGAAGAGGAGGTCCGCGTGCTCATCGATGAGGGCCTGAGCGCGGGTATTTTCGAGAAGGCCGAAAAGGACATGGTCGAAGGCGTCTTCGAACTCGGCGAGCAAACCGCTGGCGATCTCATGACGCCCCGCGCCCGCTTGATCTGGCTCTCGCTCGACGACCCGGATGAGGAAAACTGGCGCCGCATTGCAGGCAGTGGGCATTCGCATTTTCCCGTCTATCAAGGCACTCGCGACAATGTAGTTGGCATGGTGAGTGTGAAATCCCTCTGGGCGAACCTCTCGCTCGCCGGTCGCGTGGAGCTGCGTGCCCTCGTGACCCCTCCAAACTATGTTCCAACGGCCATGCCAGCCGGCAAGCTCATCGAAGCTTTTAAGAAGACCGGAAAACACATCGCTCTCGTCGTGGATGAATTCGGTGGACTGCAGGGAATCGTGACCCTCAACGATGTCATGATGGCCATCGTCGGCAATCTTCCCGAGCGTGAGCAACGGCATGACCCGAAGGCCGTGCTCCGGCAGGATGGCACGTGGCTCGTGGATGCGATGCTCGATATCGATGAAACCAAAACCAGCCTGGGTATCGATGACGACCTGCCCGGCGAGGATGACAACCGCTACTCGACCCTCGGCGGATTCCTGCTCCACCAGATCGGCCACCTGCCGCGTGAAGGGGAAAAATTCACTTGGGACCGCTTCGAGTTCGAAGTCATCGATATGGACCGCCAGCGCATCGACAAGGTGCTCGTCACCGCTAAGGCTCCCAAAAAAGAGAAGTCCAGCGAAGAAGAGGACGACGACGCCCAGGTATCCGGCGAGGATTGATCGCAGCGTTTAGGCCGTCAATCGCTCGGCCGCCGTCACGCAATTCGCCATGAGCATGGCAATGGTCATCGGCCCCACGCCGCCTGGCACGGGAGTGATCGCCGCGCACTTCGACGCGACGGCATCGTAGTCCACATCTCCGACAAGGCGGTAGCCTTTGGGATGTGTGGGATCGTCCACGCGATTGATGCCCACATCGATGACCACAGCGCCTTCGCGGATGTGCTCGGCACCGAGGAAATGCGGGCGTCCGATGGCAGCGATGACGATATCCGCGCCGCGAGTCACCTCGGCGAGGTTGCGGGTGCGGGAGTGGGCGACCGTTACGGTGGCGTCTCCGCCCGGTCCGCGTTTCATGAGCAGGAGGGCCATGGGTTTTCCGACAATCATGCTGCGCCCGACCACGACCGCGCTCTTGCCGGCAGTTTCGATGCCGGCCTCATGAAGAAGGCGGATGCACCCAAGCGGCGTGCATGGCACAAAACCCGTTGGATCCTCCATCGCGAGCTTGGCGACATTCACCGGATGGAAGCCATCGACATCCTTGCGGGGATCGATTGCCAGAACGACTTCGGCTTCGTTGATCTGAGGCGGGGGAGGGGACTGGACAAGGATGCCGTGAACAGCTGGGTCGGCATTGAGTTCGGCAACAAGCGCCAGGAGCGTTGCCTGGCTCGTGTCGGCGGGGAGTTCGTGTTTGACCGAATGCAGGCCGAGCTCGGCGGCCTTGCGATCCTTCGAGCGCACATAGGCGCGGGATGCGGGATCATCTCCCACAAGCACCACGGCGAGCCCGGGGCGGACACCGCGCTGCGCCAAGGCCGCAATGCGTGCCTTCGTTTCTTCCATCACCTTTGCGGCGACCGCCGCTCCATCAATCCGCTGCATGTTTTAAAAGATCCTCCAGATTTTTGCGTTTCTCTTCGAACTCCTCCCCGGTCAGTTCGCCGGGAATGGTCAGAGCTTCGCCGATCGTGACCGACACCTTGGAAAATGGCAACGGGATGATGAATCCATCCCATGTTTTCATTCGCACACATCGCGAGAAGGAAGCGTGCGCGGGAATAATTCGGGCGCCGGTTGTTTGCGCCAGAAGGATGATGCCAGGCCCAAGCGAATAGCGCGGGCCGCGCGGCCCGTCGGGAGTGATGGCGATATCGCGACCGCCGCGAATGAGCCTCACCAACTCAAGAAGTGACCGCGATCCGCGACGGGAACTCGAGCCGCGCACCGCCTCCATGCCAAACGCTCCCACAAGCTGGGCGAGGATTTCCCCGTCCTTGCTGGGACTGGTCAGAACGGTCACGCCAGCGCGTTTTTTTGGGTAGATGCGGTCGAAGGCGAAGGTGATACCGAGAATCCGGTTGTGCCAGAAGCAGACAATGAAGGGAGAACCAGCATCCTCCTTCAAAATGCCGCTTCGATCTTCGATGCAGAGCCGGAGCGTGAGGAAGAGCGACTTGAGAATCGTCGCTCCCGTTAGTGCAAGCAGCCGTTCGCGCGTCATGTCAGAAACTGCTCCAAAATGCGCGTCAGCACCGGCCGAGCCTGCGAAGCCAGGCGCTCATTTGCGTAGGCGATCCAGGCAATGCCAGTCTCGGTGTCGAGCGGAGCATCGGGAAAGCCGCCGAGGGGATGTTCAAAAACCACGCCAGCCTTTCGGAGCACGAGCCACGCGCAGGCGTCGTAGGGATGGCAGACGAGCTGGGATTCCATGTCGAGCACACGATGGATGAGTGGACGCAGGTCGCCAATCATGCGGTCGTGGCCGGTGATGAGTTCATGGAACTGCCCGCCGGTGGAGAGATACTGGTCGTCGAAAACCTGCGGCGAGAGGCTGCTGTTTAATCCGATCAACTCATCCCAGAGCCGCTCCTCGATCTGCGAGGTGAGTGTGCGACCCTCGGGGAAAAATTTCACCAACGAGGAGAATCCATGGGAAAAGTCGGTGGCCTGCGAAGGAACGGGCTGGATGATTTTGACTCCCCCACCGCGTAAGTCCCGGGCTGTGGAGATCAAGTCGCCGCCGAGCGTGGCACTGAATTGGTCCGCCCGCCATTGCTTGGTGACTGGAATTTCCGTCATGGCCGCCGCGACGATATGCGAGAGCATGGTGCCTTCACCCGTCTGCGGCGCGATACCGGCGAGCGCCCAGGCGCTGCGCTTGTCATACATGATGCCGCGCGTGCCATCGATCGGGTCGATGATGCATTTCCAATCCGTGGCAGACGCTGCCGTGCCCTCCGGAAAGCAAAGTTCGTCCTCGATGCCTTCCATTACGATCTGCACGGGAAGTTCGGTGGGCCAGTTGACCCGAAACCAAGCAATGATTGCCGCTTCACTGATCTTGTCTACCGCGTAGATGGTGTCGCCGCCGAGATGGCCTGTGACCACGGAGAGGTGCGCCACATCCAGATGCGTGCGCCCCGAGACGACAGCATCGCGAATGGCGTCGCCGAGGCTACAAAGAAGGCCGCGCAGTCGCTCATGGATCATTTCCGACATGGGCAAAAATTATCCCGCTGCATGAGCGCTTGGCGAGACATTGAGGCGCTTGCATTTTCGAAGGAGACGGGTGGACATCGAGACGGCTGCGACTCCCAAGCCAACGACAAACCCAGCCCAGATGCCGGTTGCACCGAAGCCGAAATGGAAAGCTGTCACCCAGGATACCGGCAGCGCCACGAACCAATAGGAAACAATACCCACCACAAAAGGAACCTTCGTGTCCGCAAATCCACGCAGCGCGCCGGAGGAGACCACTTGGATGCCGTCGAAAATCTGAAACACGCCGGCCAGCACAAGCAGTTGCACGGTGAGCGCGCGAACGGCGGCATCTGGCGTGAAACCCGCCGCGATCGTATTTCCCAAAAGCAAATACCCCGCCGCAAAAACAGCCATGACCCCGGCAGTAAGCAGAAGCGAGCCATGCACGATCGGTGGAATCCTTTTTCCCCGCCTCGCTCCCCGCGCATGGCCAACCCTCACGCTAACGGCTTGTGCAAGGCCCAAAGGAACCATGAATGTCGTTCCCACCACCGAAAGCGCGATCTGGTGCGCCGCCAATGGCACGATGCCGAGCCATCCCATCATCAGAGAGCCAAAGGAAAATCCCGTCACCTCGCACAGGTTCAATCCCGCCGTGTGGATGCCTATTTTTAGGAGATTCCATGCTTCCTCAAACAGGCCAGGAGCGAGCCAGCCGCTCGGCCACGCGGCGCTTAGCGATCGCTCAAACGCAGGATAGACGAGAATGCCACACATCACAGCGATCCGACTCAACAAGGTGGCAACCCCGGCTCCATTGATTCCCATCTCAGGCGCGCCGAGGTTTCCATAAATCAAAATCCAGTTCAGAAAAACATTCAGCAGCACCCCGGCCATCATGATCCAAAAGGGAACCCAGGGCCTCCTCAAGGCTTCGCAGAAGTTCTTCGTCGCGCCACTCACAAAAAGCGGCAGCAACGACCAGGCACAGAGTAGGAAAAAAACACCGACTGTTTCGTTCACCTCCTGCGGTTGACCAAGCAGCGAGAGAAAAGGCAGCCCCGCGTGCGCCCCTGCAGCGACGAGAAGACCCATCGCAACCGCCAGCAGCACGCCGCCGCGCAGGCTGTCACCCGCAAGGTGCGAGCGGCCCGCCCCGTGAGCATGGGAGGCGTTCACACTCACCGCTGAGAGCAGTCCGAAACCAAAGACCATCGGCACGACCAGAATCGTATTGGCAAAAGCGCATGCTGCCAGTGGCACCACGCCCACCCGTCCAACCATGATCGTATCGGCGATGCCGATGAGCATCTGCCCGACGAGCCCTGCGACGATCGGCAGCGCCAGAAAAAAGGTGCGCCGGTTTTCGCGGAGCAGGATTTGAAAAGAGGAGGCGCTTGGCATGGTGGAAAGGCGGCCCCCGCCGCACATCCTCAGCGGTGGTCGACGATTTTTTGAACCCGTTCGATCGAAGTCGCCTTGCCCGTCTCAGGGTCGATTTCAATCAATGCCCCGCAGACCTGCACGAGGCCTCTCGCAATGGGAAACTTGATTGGCATGCAGTCCAGGAATTTTTGAATCACAGGCCCCGCCTCGCGGCCGAGGATGGAATCCACCGCGCCGCACATGCCCGCATCGCAGAGAAACGCTGTGCCGCCTGCAAGGATGCGCTCATCCGCCGTCTGAACATGTGTGTGGGTGCCGACCACGGCGGAAACCTTGCCGTCCAGATGCCGCGCCACAGCCGTTTTTTCGCTCGTCGTTTCCCCGTGCACATCCACAAAGATCACCGGCGTCTCCGCGCGCAGTCGCTCGGCCTCCTCCAGCGCGGCGTGGAAGGGATTGTCCAGCGGTTGCGACATGAAGGTGCGGCACTGCACATTCATGACAGCGATTTTTCCCTTCGCCGTATCGAGGATGATGCTGCCGTTACCGGGAACACCCGCCGGATAGTTGATCGGCCGAAGCAGGCGCGGCTCGGTCGGGAAGTAGGGAACGATTTCCCTCTGGTCCCATGCATGGTCGCCAGTCGTGATCACTGCCACGCCGGAGCGCAGGAGGTCGATCGCAATTTTAGGGGAAATGCCTTTGCCTTGAGCGGCATTCTCGCCATTGACGACCACAAAATCGACCTCTCCCGCTTTGAGCATTTCCGAAACCACCACCTTCGCCGCAGCCCGACCGGGCTCGCCGACGATGTCACCAAGAAAGAGAAGACGAATCATCCGTTCTTTTTATAGCAACGCGCCGCAAACGCATTTAAAAAATCCTCCATGCGCAAATCTCTCGCCGCCTTTTTGCTTTTTCTCGCCTGCCTGCACCCCGGCATCGCCGCCAAACTCAGCCCGCTTGCAGAAGCCCCGAATTGGTCGCAGCTCGACAAGTTTCAAAACACAATCACCCGCGAGGAATTCACCCGCCTCTTGGATAATATCTATGCCCCGAACGGCGTGGCAGCGGGTGTCATTACCATCACGCCTGCCGCCGCGCGCATTCGCACGAGCGCCGGGAAGCCGCCCTACATGCTGAAATTCGCCGGACCCACAGTAAATCCAACTCCTCGCTTTTGGCGGCCGCGCAGCGATATGGCTCCTCAGGCTGGAAAGCCCCTTGCAGGCTTGCGAATCGATATCGACCCCGGCCACATTGGCGGTAAGTGGGCTAAGATCGAGGAGCGCTGGTTCCAGATCGGAAAAAACAAACCCGTCGTCGAAGGCGACATGACGCTCCGTGTCGCCAAGCTTCTCGTGCAGCGCCTGAAAACCCTCGGCGCCGAAGTGTGGCTGACCCGCTCGGGCTCGGACCCGATCACGAAACTCCGCCCCGCCCAACTTCGCAAGCAGGCTGCCGCCTCGCTTCGAGACAAGGGCGAGCCCGCCACTCCCCGCGCGGTCGCCAAGGAGAGTGAACGCCTCTTCTACCGCACGAGTGAAATCCGCCGCCGCGCCGTGCTGGTTAACAACTCGATCCGCCCCGATGTCGTCCTCTGCCTCCATTTCAACGCCGAGGACTGGGGCAACCCGGCCAAGCCCTCCCTCGTCTCCAAAAACCACCTCCACTTCCTCATCACAGGAGCCTGGAGCGCCAAGGAACTCGCCTACGACGACCAGCGCTTCGAGATGCTCGTCAAGCTCCTCAACCGCACATACCCCGAAGAAGTCGCCGTCACAAAATCCCTCGTGAAATCCATGGCCACCGCCACGAAGCTCCCGCCATTCATCTACCATGGCAAAACTGCCGTCCGCATCGGAGACAGCGACTACATCTGGGGAAGAAACCTCCTCGCGAACCGCCTTTTCCAATGCCCGGTCATCTATGTGGAGCCCTATGTGATGAACTCGCGCGATGTCCACGCCCGCATTCAAGCGGGTGACTACGAGGGAAAAAAGAAAGTCGCCGGAGCCTTGCGGCCGAGCATTTACCGCGAATATGCCGACAGCGTCGCCACCGGACTCGTCGATTTTTATGGCAAACGCTGAGCCCAAGCGCCGAAGCTGTTGACAATTCTCACACGCTCTGCGCAACAAAGCACCCACGGAATGAAAGTCATCGCCATCACGAACCAGAAAGGAGGAGTCGGAAAGACCACTACCAGCGTCAATCTGGCCGCCGCCCTCGCGGAGAAAAAATCCCGCATCCTGCTCGTTGATATCGACCCCCAAGGCAGCGCCACAAGCGTTCTGGACAGCAAGGAAAACGAAAATCCCAGCATCTACTCCGCGCTCATCGGCGAGAAATCCGCTGCCGAACTCGTCATTCCCACCCGCATCAAAAATCTTTCCCTCATCCCCTCGAACCTCGATCTCGCTGGCGCCGAAATCGAAGTCGCACGCATGGATGACCACATGATGCGCCTGCGCACGTGCTTCGAGGGCCTCCGCAAACAGAGCCTCTTCGACTACATCCTCCTCGATTGCCCGCCCTCGCTCGGCATCCTCATGTCCAACGCCCTCGCGGCGGCGGATGAGATTCTCGTCCCCATCCAGTGCGAGTATTATGCCCTCGAAGGTCTCGGACTCCTCATGGAGGTGACCGACCGCATCCGCGCCAGCGGGGCGAATCCCACCCTCTCGATCTCCGGCCTTCTTCTCACCATGTTCGACAGCCGCACGAACCTGAATCCCGCCGTAGAAAAAGAAGTGCGCAGCCACTTTCAGGATGTCGTTTACAAATCCGTCATCCCCCGCACCGTCCGCTTCGCCGAGGCTCCAAGCCACGGGAAAACCATTTTCGAACACGACCCCCACGGCAGCGGAACCCTCGCCTACCGCAAGCTGGCAAAGGAATTTCTCGACCGCCAGAAGCAAGGCATGGCCTTCGTCAACAAGACGGATCAGTAAAAACCAATGCACCCGACCCCGTTTCAAACCAAATCCCTCTGGGCAGCCATCACATCGCTCTCCTTTCTGGCCATCGGAGCCACGATCCTCCTCATCGGCTCGCTCGTCGTTGGTGCAATCTCCTTCCTTCAGCCAGTCCTTACGCCCATCGCCGTCGCGGCCATCCTTGCATTCTTGCTCGAACCCGTTGTGAAATTCTCGATGCGACTCGGCTTGAGCCGACTGATCAGCATCATTCTCGTTTACCTCGCCTTCGCGGCCTTTTTCGTCGGTCTCCTCGTTTACATCATCCCCCCTGCCTACCGTCAGGGAACCACGCTCGTGCAAAACTTCCCGAGTTACATGCAGAAGACGCAGGCGCTCACGACACGCACTTTTGAAAACCTGCACCGCCTCTCCACGCTCGACTTTCTTCAAAGTAACGGTGCCGAGCAGCCAGCGAACGAGCAACTTTCCGTCCTCGTCAGCCAATCCATCAAAGACGCTGGAACCTGGGTGCAGCAAAAAATCCCAGACCTCGCCGTGGAATCCGGCCGTTTTCTCCAACGCAGCCTTGGTGGCTTCCTCGGCGTCTTCGGCCTCCTCCTCAGCATGATTCTCGTGCCGATCTTCCTGTTTTTCTTCCTCAAAGACAGCGCCTCCATCGCCGACAACTGGAGCCGCTACCTCCCCCTCCGCGCCTCCCCCCTCAAAAATGAGATCGTCTCCCTCGTCAGCGAGATCAACTCCTACCTCATAAGCTTCTTTCGAGGACAACTTATTGTCAGCCTCATCGATGGATTCCTGATCGCCATCGCACTACTCGTTATGGGGCTCGATTTCGCCATCCTGATCGGACTCATGGTCGGCGTCCTCGGCCTCATCCCCTACCTCGGAATGATGATCTGCTACATCCCCGCCGTCATCATCGCAGCTGCCCAATTTGGCGATTGGACCCACCCCCTTATCGTAACAGCC
>CAXNGJ010000014.1:0-9804 GCA_964201895.1 Terrimicrobiaceae bacterium | reverse complement strand
CTGATCGGCGGTGGGCTGAGCCTCGCGGCGGCGATGCAGTCCAGCGGTCTCGCCGCATGGATCGGTGACCTCGGTTCCCATTTGGGTCATTTCCCGCCCTCCTTGCTGCTTGCGGTGATATCCATCGTTGCCATCGGTTTGGCTGAGTTTACGAGCAACACCGCAACGACAGCGGCCTTTCTACCCGTCGCCAGCGCTCTGGCTGTGGGACTTGGTTACTCTCCCGTCCCTCTCTCCATGGCACTGACCTTGGCCAGCAGTTGCGGATTTATGATGCCCGTTTCAACCCCGCCCAATGCGATTGTTTACGGTTCTGGCCATGTGACGCTGCCTCAGATGCTCCGAGCTGGCTTCCTGCTTAATCTGGGCGCTTGGTTCCTCATTACCCTGTGGTTCGGGTGGTTTGTTCCCCGGCTTTTTAAAATTTGATGGCGCGTGGTCTTTCTGACCCGCTTGATGGATTTGAGATCGGCACAAAGGGTGGGCTGGATTCGAAAATCCGGCCAGTGTAGATTGAACCCCTCAAAATGAATAACGGACGGAGTAGGAGATTTTATCAATCAAAGAGATTTTGGCTTGTCGCCGCTGCAGTCGTGATTTTCTCGCTGGTGGCTCAGGGGCCATTTTTATCTTTTGTCGTGCGGCAATTTGTCGAGCGAGGGATGTCTCGGCAGGGTCTGGTTTTTCGGGCGGATTCGGTGCGTGCGGCAGCGTTTGCTCCCGTGGTGTTAGAGGGCGTTGAGATACGGCCTGCTGAACAGGGTCGTGGAGGGCTGCTGGTTCATATCGATCGCATGGAGGTCGTTTGGAGTGGTCCAGGTCGTCTTTTCTCGGGTTGGAGGAATTGGGTTCATTCCGTGACGGTTGCCGGAATGAATGTCGTAGTGGATCTGCGCCACCCGGAGACGTCTGCTCCGCTTGACAAAGTAGGCTTTGATGACGCCGCGAGTGTGGTTGGGCTATTCGCACCTGGTGGGGCTTGGCCTTCGGTCATCGAAATTACGAATGGATCAGCGGAGGTGTTGGGCGAAAATTTCCGCCATGTCTTCGATGGTTTGGATTTATCACTGAATTCCGAGGCGCATGGCCGACTTCGTCTGGAGACACTCACGGTGCAGGCGGGTAAGTTTAACAAGGTGTTCGGTCCCTTCACTGCGCCGACAACGTGGGAGCAGGGAAATGCCAGTCTTGCCAGTCTGGATTTGGTGCCTGGAATCACTATTAGCGATGCGTCATTTCGTCTGGGCTCATTATCCGGTCCATCCCTGTCTTTCAGTGCCCGCGTTTTTGGCGGGGCCTTGAGAGGTGATGTGAACCTGAGCAAGGGGCCTCGCGGCAAGGTCTGGGATATCGCGGCTTTCGGTTCCAATATTGCTGTCGATGATATTCCCTCCTTGCTGGATTTGAGTGGAAAGGCGAAGGGAACGCTGGCGGAGGGGCGCTTCACATTCCGGGGCGATGCCGCGCATCCGGCGGATGCCGAGTCCTCGCTTCGGGTATTAGCGAAGGATTTTCGCTGGAATGACCTGGGTTGGGACTCTCTGGAGATCGGAGCCAGTCTCATTCATCGCCGTTTGCTCATTTCGAATTTCGACCTTCGTCAAAAGGAAAACAAGGTGACGATGAACGGTGAAATCTCACTTGCCGAGGGTTGGGGTAAAATTTCGGAGTCGCCGTTCCTTGCGAATGTGCGGGCGAACATCAAGGAACTCGATTCGCTGGCGGGTCTGCTCGGAGGCTCGCTTGGCAAAATCTCTGGACAACTCACTGCGGAGGGCTCGGTCAGTGGACGGCCTGGCTCGCTGGATGGGTTTTTAGGCATTCGTGCCAGTGGAGTCGTTTTCCACTCGGTGCCAGTGGAGCGCATGAACCTCGAGATTCTTTTCAGAAAAAAACAGATTGATCTGGTGCGCTGCGAAATGGTCTCGGGTAAGGATGCGCTCAATGCCAAAGGCACGGTGGACCTCGCCTCGCCCCATGCCTACTCCGCCGAGCTGAATGCGACCCTTGCGGAAGTCGCCACCTACCTGCGTCCATTTTATGACAAGGGCGACGGCGCTGTGTCTGGTGGTGCGATGGGAATCCGATGGAAAGGCAAAGGCGCTGCCGGCGCGCATTCGGGAGAGTTTGATGTCGATTTGTCGAGATTCGCCTCCTCCTTCACTCCAGCAGGATTGACGGGGCATTTCGTTGGCTTCTATTCGCCGGAGAGTCTGTATTTTTCGGAACTCGATCTCGAAAATGGCATCACGCATCTGCGAACTAGGGCGACTTTCTCATCCACCGGCCTGACGCTTGAAGGCTTGGAATTGACCGGCGCTTCAAAACCTTTGCTTTCGGGTTCTGCCTTCTTGCCTGTGGATGTGATTTCCATTCTGCGGGGAGCGGACTGGAAGGCAGCGGTGGTTCAAAGCGGGGACATGTATGTTCGTGCCAATACTCCGGCTGAAATCGACCTGCGCGACCTGCTGCGCCTTGCAGGGCAGGACTGGCCACTCAGCGGTCTCGTGAAAATGCAGTTGGAGGCTTCCGGTCCACCCTCCCGGCCGGATTTCAATGCTCTCGTCAAGGGACGCGATATCGTGTTCGGCGGCGGCAACGTGCCGACATCGACTGTCGTGATTGATCTGAAAACCAAGGGTGGATCCACGAGCCTTGATGGGAAGGTGGAGTCAGCAGGAATGGCTCCGGCTCTTTTCAAGGCCTCCTTTCCGCTTGGACTCTCGCAGGACAAGGATGGAACGCTGCGCTGGATCGACTCCCAAGCGCCTTTCGAGGCTGATATCGAAATGCCCCGTCTGGATCTTGCGCTGGCTCGTCCGATTCTTCCATTCCTGCACAAACTTCGTGGTGAGATTTCCGGGCATGCGAAGATCAATAATACGAGTGATTCATTGAAAATCATGGGCGAGGCCGAGGTGCGCGGGACGAGTTTTGGATTCGACGGACTGGCAGCGGGGGTGGAGGGGTTGCATGGAAAAATTGCCGTGGTTGATGGGGTTCTCTTGTTTCAAAATATCGAGGGCGAGGTTTCTCGGGGGCGCTTTGCCATGGAGGGGAGCTGTGAATTTGCGCAGCCATGGAAGCCAAAGTGGGACCTGCGTTGGCGTGCGGATCGTGTTCCTCTTGCGAGCCCTTCGGCATTGTCACTTCTGGCTACCGGCGAACTCCAAGCGGTGGGTAATGAGGAGGGAGGAGCATTGTCCGGAAAGATAGGATTTGAAGGCTCTCTGATTCATGGCGAGTTTTCGCTTCAGGCCCTGCTTTCTCAAAAACCGGCTTCGGTTCCCAATTTTCCGGCAGCGTCTCGCATCCTTTCCAAGCTCACCCCGTCTGCGGATTGGCTTCTGGATGTGAAAATCGACGGGGGGTCTGGCATCGAAGTGCGCGGAGGCAAGTTCAGCGCCTTTCTGACGCCGGATTTGCGTTTGGTTGGAACCGCAGGCCAACCGCTGCCTGTCGGGCATGTTCTGTTGTCCGGTATCGATGCGGGAGGCTTCTTGATCGAATCCGGCGAACTGTTTTTCCTGGCTGATGAGCCTTGGAATCCCTTCCTGATTGTCGAGGGTGAGGGGTGGTTCGCGAATCAGTTGATACACGCCTTTGCATTTGGTCCCTTGAGCGAGTGCAAATGGATTCTGTCAGCCGAAAATGACGCGCGGCAAACTCCGCAGGATCTCTTTCTCGCGGTGGAGAAAGGCTGGGTGCCGGTTGCAGTGGATGGCATGCAGCCAGTCGATATGAAGCTCTACGAGGATTCCCGCGACGGTTCGCAGGGCGTTGTGAGTTTGCGAATAGAAGCGGACTCCGTATGGCGAAATGGTGTGAAGTTCAGCGAGAGCATGGACATCTCCCCAGGGGCGGCAATTTTCCCGATTGATTCCTTCCGCTCGGGCTTCGAGTGGAGGCTGGCGCCGGTTTTTTAGGCGGCCTCTAGCGTGTGCCGCAGATCAGCTCCACAAAGCGGTGGCCCGAGTCAGTCAGGTGGGGCGAGCCTTTGGATCCGGCTATGATGCCTCGTGTGGCGGCATGGTAGGCGTAGGGCGTCTCCTTCACCCACTCGAGTCGAGGTTCCAGAGGGGGTTGCTTGGCTGCAACGGCTTTTACAGGGACTCCGTATTGGGTGAACGAAACAGTCCAACCACGCGGAGCGGCTGGCTCGCCATCGGGAACGATCCACGGGTAGTTGCGAATGATGGAAAGATTCGGCGAGTCGGGGATGGTGATTTGATAAGCTGCCTCTTGGTCGCGGATGTGCTTCTTGAGGCTGAATGCGGGATTTTTTGCTGATTCCAGGAGGATGGCTGAGGGTTCCATGCCGACCAGATTGTATCCATGGTAGATACCGTGTTTGTTGGGGGAGCCTGAAAAGTAGCGGTGATACCAGGTTTCGAAGTCCTCGTTCAGCAGGACGGCTATTTCCAGGTGGAGGTGGGCTCGTTCGCGGTTGATGCCAGCTCCAGTGAAGCCCATTTTTCCGATCACTTCGCCTTGCGCGACCTTCTGGCCAGCTTGGGCGGAGATTGTGCTCAGGTGCGCATAGAGTGTATAGATCGGGCTGCCTTCGATGAGGTGGCGGATCACAACATAACGGCCGTAGTTTGAAGCCCCTGCTTCGTGGCTGACATGGACGACGGTTCCTGCGGCGCAGGATTTCACATCGTCGAGAGGATTGCCCGATGCATCGCGGTGCACTGGGGCGATGTCGATGCCTTCGTGCAGGGTGGCATAGACGATATCCGCTCCCATGCGCTGAGGACCCCGCACGTAGCCGTAGGAACCGCCTTCCCAAGGCTTCGTGGCGACGCCCTCGAAGTTTCGATCCACATACATGTAAAAATCCTCCGGGCGGCCTTCCAAGAGGGCCTTGTTTTCCGTGGGCCAATCGAAAAGCGCGGCACAGAGCGAGGGTGTGCAGGCAAGAAGGGTGAGGATGATTCGGGGAATCAAGGCTGGGTTTCTTCTTTGGCCGGGCGTCGTGGCTTTTTTCCGAATTCCGATTCCCTGCCGATAATCGGAAACTGTTTTTGCAGGAGCAGGATTTCTTCGGGTTGGATGCCGCCTGGGACATAGAGTATGCCGTCATTCACGGCGGACTTGATCTTCATGTTTGCCACAATACGGCCGTTGATCAGGACGATCGCGGTGCGTCCCTTATCCTCCACGGTGAACTGCTGGAGTTTGTTCGCGCCATGGGCGTCGAGGCGGAAATAGGCTCCGACCTGTCCATCATTTCCAGGAAACGGGAAGAAGGCTTTGATATCGCGCTCACTCGTTACCGGCACGTTACGCATGAAAATTTTCACGGGCGGGTTGTTGAGTTGGACTTCGCTGGAAAAGGAGGGGCCGTCACTGGCACTGCCCTCGCCGTGAAGGCGGATCGTTAATGTTGGAGATTTTTTGCCGCCCGCAAAAAGGAGGCCTGGGACCAGAGTCACCGCGAGGATCATTAAAATGCCGAGTGTTTTCATAAAAGTAAGCAAGCCCGCCACGAGACGCGTGAAGTTATTCGGATTGATAGGATTTGCAACCGCGCGCTTGCTTGTTTACGGATAGATCTATGAACCGCCTCGCTGCTCTCTTGATTGTTGTTCCAATGGTGTTTGCCCAGGCTCAGGATGGATCATCTGCCTTTGCCGAGACCCCTCCGGATGAATCGACTCCATTTTTTGTTTCGGGAGGATTGCAGGCAGAGGAAGTGCTGAAGACCGAACTCAGGAATTCGCCCGCGACGGGATATCCCCGTGTAAAAAAAGGCCCAGACTCCACTTTTGCACAAATGGGGCGCTTTTTCACTGGCTTAGTTCCCTCGCTTCACACTGGCAGTTCACGGGAATCATCTGAATCGGCATCGCTCGTCGTGAATCCACAGGATCCGGTTCTGAAAGACCAGCGCGAGTTGGGAGTCACATACACGGTCCGGAACAATTCGAATGATTTGACGAGAATGGAGTTCCCTACTACGCAGCACATCGAGATTCTGGCAAGGAACGCTGCTGGGGTTGTTGTCGAACGCTGGTCAGACGACCGTGGATTCCAGAGAGAGGAGGGCATTGTAGTCATCAACCCCCGCGAGCGCATCGAGTATCGGGAAAAAATTTCCACGCGTGAAATGAGGGTCGGGCAAGCTTACTCTGTCGAGGCCGCCTTGAAAACCCAGCCCGACCATTCCGTCAGCCAGCCTGTGAATCCCCGGTAGCCCTCAAACCCCGCCTCTCGATCTTGAAAAACCTCCTCCCAATAGTCGCCGCAATCTTACTGCTTGCGCCTTGTTCTCTCTCGGCACAGCAACAAGAAAAGAAGCTTCTCGATCGGATACAACGGCCCGACATGCAGCTCGGAAACCCCCTCCAATCCAAATCCTACCAAGGAGAGGCAGGCTTTAAAATTCAGGGTTCCCCAGTTTCTGATAAAACCTATGGAACGACCCAGTCTGGCAACATGAAGGAATTTCAGGGTACGCGTTCTTTCCTCGGCATAAAAAACCCATGGTTCGGTCAACTGACCTACGATGCCAAGCCCGCATCCTTGTCGGCTCGCGGCGGTGCGGAACTCTCGAAGTCCTATTCGGTCAACCCCGCTGCGGTGACCTCCTATGCCGCCTCTTCTCGAAGTGCCAATTCATCCAAGCCACAAGTTCCCTTGCAGCCCTTTCTCGTTCAAGGCGAGGCGCAGGGAGCCATGCAGCAGATTTCCGACAGGGTGAAAAAAGAAATGACAATTGACGATGTGCGCGAGTTGTTGAACAAACCCCGTTGACCCATATTTCAAATGTCCGATATCGATTTCCTTACTCGCGGTGCCGCCAAAGTCCTCAGCCTCGAAGAACTGGAGGCAAAACTGAAACTCGGACGCCCCCTTCGGGTGAAGCTGGGCGTCGATCCGACTGCGCCGGATATTCATCTCGGCCACAGCATCGCCCTTTCGAAGTTGCGAGATTTTCAGGACGCCGGACACGAAGCCATTCTTATCATCGGCGACTTCACGGCGATGATCGGCGATCCGAGTGGACGCTCGGTGACACGACCGCAACTGACCCACGATCAGGTCATGTCGAATGCAAAGAGTTTTCAGGAGCAGGCATTCAAAATCCTCGACCGCCAGCGAGCAAAAATCGTTTTTAACGGCGAGTGGTTCGAGGGCATGAGCTTCGAGGAGGTCATTAAGCTCAACAGCCGGGTCACTCTCCAACAAATGCTCGTTCGCGAGGACTTCCGCGACCGCCTCGACAAAGGCCTGCCCATCCGCGCCCACGAAATCCAATATCCCATCATGCAGGGCTGGGACTCCGTCATGATCAAGGCCGACGTGGAACTCGGCGGCACCGACCAGCTTTTCAACATCATGGTAGGGCGTGACCTCCAACGCGAGGAGGGCCTGCCACAACAGGTCGCCATGGTCATGCCAATTCTTGAAGGCTTGGACGGCCATCAGAAGATGAGTAAGAGTCTCGGAAACTACATCGCCCTCACAGACGCTCCTGCTGACATGTTTGGAAAAATCATGAGCATCAGCGATGAGTTGATGGCTCGTTACTACGAGGTATTGCTGCACGAGAAGCTGCCGGCGGAGTTGCATCCGATGGATGCCAAAAAAGCCCTCGCACGCCGCATCACGTCCCGCTTTCACAGCGATGAGGCGGGTGCCAAAGCACTCGAGGAATTCAATACCCGCTTCAGTTCCCGCGATCTGGAATCCGCCGATCTGCCCGTCTTCACACCGGCCGGATCGCGGGATTTTCCGAGTGTCGTGGTCGAAGCGTTTGCCACCTGCTTTCAAACCACTCGCTCCCGATCCGATGCCCGACGTCTCATCGAAGGCGGCAGCATTCAGTGGAAGGGCGAAAAAGTCACCGACCCCAAGGCTCAGTTGCCGTTGGATGCCGAGGGAGTTCTCAAGCTGGATAAAACCCGCGCCGTTCGGGTTAAGGTCTGAAAGATTTGTGAGACCGGTTTTCTACCGACGAAGACGGTAATCATCGCGAATGAAGACATCGTCAAGGATCGTCCCGCTTACACTCATCTCATCCTAGGCGAGGCGGTTCCGCTTGAAGAATGGGAGCCTTCCATACATGTGGATGGTCTTTTGCCATCTCAACAGCCCGTCTATGCGTTTGTTATCGCGGCAAATGGGCGAATCCATGATTCTCAGTCTATCAAAAAAGCGACTCCTCCCTACAGTCTCACACGCCAAGAGGAGGCTCTGCCCACCCCCCGCTTCTCTCGGCTGCAAAGAAGGTCAATTGACGCCTCTGGCCACTCCGGACATGATCTCGCCGATGAATCTGGGTAAAATTTTCGCTTTTGTGATGGCCGGCGGCAGCGGTGAGCGGTTCTGGCCGATGAGTCGCCAGAGCACCCCAAAGCACCTTCTTCGCTTGATTGATGAGCACACGCTCTTGGAAACCACTTTGAGAAGGCTTGAAGGACTCGTTTCCTTGGAAAATACATTCATTCTGACCAACGCTGCTCAACTGGAATCCATCAAATCAGCCGTCCCTTTTTTGGCGGAGAAGAATATCATCGCCGAACCCGCCAAACGCGACACCGCGCCGGCCTGTGCTCTTGCGACTGCCATCGCACGCGCGTTCGACCCGGATGCCGTGTGCATCGTTCTTCCTGCGGATGCCATGATTCATGACACCGAAAAATTCCGCTCCTGCTTGAGCGATGCGGTGGACCTTGCCGCCCGCACCGGCACGATTGCCACTCTGGGAATCCCCCCCACCTTCCCGGCAACCGGTTACGGCTACCTCGAAACCGCAGAGGCACTTGCTCAGGGCCCCCTGGGCAGTTCCATTCGCGCCTTGCGGCGCTTTGTGGAAAAGCCGGAACTCGATCAAGCCCGCCAATACATTGCCGCTGGAAACTTCCTTTGGAACAGCGGCATTTTCGTCTGGCGCGCATCCGCATTTCTCGACGAAGCACGGCGCCAGTTGCCCCCGCTCGCCGAGTTCATCGAATCCATGCAGTCCATCAACGACCTGTCTTCGCATCTCGCGACGCGTTTCGTTACCTTGCCAAAAATTTCCGTGGATTACGCCATCATGGAAAATGCCAAAAGCATCGCCACCGTGCTGGCCAGCTTTGATTGGGATGATGTGGGAGCTTGGACCGCGCTGCCTGCCCACATTCCGCCCGACGCTGAAGGAAACTGCAAACGGGGCTCCGTGGTGCAACATGGCTCCCGCGATAACATCGCCGTCTCCAATGGCCGCCTCATCGCCCTCTGCGGCGTGGACAATCTCGTTGTTGTGGAAACTCCAGACGCGATCTTGGTCTGCGACAAAAACTCTGTTCAGGATGTCAAAGCCCTCCAATCCTTGCTGCCAGCCGAATTGAAGTGATCAAAGAGCAGGGAGGAGGAGCTTTCCTTTATGAAACCTCAGGGGTTCCCAGTCTTGAGAAGATGTAAACGGAGAATGCGGCGGATTTCTTCGATTCCGTCCGGATCTTCGTTAGCACCGTGGCCAGACGGGACGATTTTTTCGGATTTTGCGTTGGGCAGGTGCGAACTCCAGTAGGGCACGACGCCATCCGAACTGTATGGCGTGTCGCCCTTGCCTTGGTCCCCGATCACCGAGTGATACGTGGCGCGCTCGGACATGGGCAGCTTGAGGATCGCAAGCAGGAGCGGGGACTTTGCCCGCAAAAAGCGGATGCTATTTGCTGGGGCCACAAAGAGGTCTCGCAAGTGGTTTCGGATGGAGTTGACCATCACAAGGCGGTCGCGCGATGTGCTGAGGTTTGGCAGGCGAACCAGATTGGAAAAGAAACCAGCCAGCGGGTTCATCGCAAGCTGACT
>CAXNGJ010000013.1:0-10318 GCA_964201895.1 Terrimicrobiaceae bacterium | reverse complement strand
CTCCAACAGCGCAAGATCATCGAACTCGACGCCCGCTCCAGTGATTGCATGGCCATGGCCGCGCTACAGAAGTCCCCTATCTATGTCAGCGGAGTAGTCTGGGATGAGGTGGAGGATACGACCCCCCTCCTTGAGCGCCTCCAGCAGGGCGAAGGCGGAGAGAGCGCTGAAGGCACGGAAAAAGAGGAGGAGTA
Source organism: Terrimicrobiaceae bacterium (assembly GCA_964201895.1). Lineage (GTDB taxonomy): Bacteria > Verrucomicrobiota > Verrucomicrobiia > Chthoniobacterales > Terrimicrobiaceae > UBA967. The sequence continues at coordinate 10,124 of CAXNGJ010000013.1, read as the reverse complement.
GGGCCCTCGCCCAACGCCTCCTCAATTTCGAGGCAGCTTACCGATCCGCATCAAGCTCCTGCGTAGCGAGCGCGAAGCAGATTCATCATGTGAACATTGATGTCCCACTGGCTGGCAACAGGCTGACAAGTGTAGGGTAAAGTCGGAAGATATGGCGGCGGGCCGAATTCCGGAGTGATTGTGAATTGGCTGAGTCCCTCAGAACGCCGGGCCGCGATGATTTTATCCCACCACTTGAGATGGGCATTCAAAGCATTCGCCCAATCCGGAGCGCGCGGATCGCTCACTTGGGGCCCATGCTCCCAGCCCACGCGCGCGTGGATGTGCGAGACCGCAGGGAGGAGCGGTTCGATGAGGTCGTCTTGGTCCTGAAGCAGGGACTCGCAGACATTGCACCAATGGGACATATCCAGCACGAGCTTCAAGGAAGGCATGCCCTCAGAAGCTCGCCCGTGCGCCAAGGGGCGTGGCAGCAGCGACCCCGGTGCGTCTCATGATAAATGGGAATCCCGGTGGCGGCTGAAACACTTTCCGAGACGGCAAAGACCCTCTTGTTTTCCTCTAAGCTGAAAAGATTTCGTCCCGTGTGGCTGTTGATAAAAAGCGGCTGAAATCCTGCCGCATGGCGCAATCTTTTCTCAAAAAGCTCGAGATGCCTCTCCATTTCACGATCCGCCGTCATCCAATGCAGAGTGACCAGCGCCAACCCTTGGCTTTTGGCGAGGGAGGCCGCTTCATCGGCCACAGAGTCACCATCGGAGAGGCCTACCTCGACACCGTCGTATCCGGCTTCTTTAACCCGACGGATGAACTCGGAAGCGGAGTGGGATTCACTGCCCCAACGCGGACATAGAAAAAGCAATTTCATGAGCCGTGTTTGTAGCAAAGCCTCCAAACACGGAGCAAGAACGCCGTCAGATCAACTGCCGGTGCCGATGTAGCGGGCGCGATAGCCGCCAAAATCCCCCATCTCACCAACCGGAGGAACTGAGCGCATGTCGTAGACGGTGTCGCTGACGATTGTGCCGCTGTGAATGTCATAGACCATGACCTGCGCCTTGCCTTGAGTGCGGAAATCCTCGGTGCGAACGGCGATAAAGCGGGTGGATTTTTTGGAATACTCGCCGGTGCGTGCCACATAGTCCCTCGCGCGGTCCTCGGCGACTTGGCGCTGACGCTTGGTGGCTTGGTTTCGAGAGATCAAATAAGCTCCGCCACCGGCGGCCAGAGCGGCTCCGGCTGTGACCGGGATGGTCACGGCGGGATTCACGCCTGTGAGCGCAAGCGGGAGCCCGACGGCAAGACCCGTGGCCACACCTGCAACGGCGGCGTTCTCACCGGGAGTAAGGTTCGAGCACCCGCTCAGCGCGAGCGATGCAGCAACGGGCAGACACAGGAAACGAACCGGCATGGATTGGAATTTCATAGAGGAAAAATTAGGCACAGATTTTTGAAAAACAAGCGCGGCCATGTTGGTAGGTCGCGATTGATCTGGCGCGCAGCAACTCGCCGCTTGCGGCGGGCGGCGTTTCGTTGATTAATGAAGAGGTCTTCGCCAATCCACCGAATGGGTTTCTCCAATTTCTTCCATCAAGCCATCACCAGCAAATCGCCCACCCTGCGGGCTTTTGAATCCCTGCTGGAGCCGATGAATGATGCCGGACTCGAATCCCTCGCCGGGCGTTCGGCAGCCGTGACGCGAAGACACTTCGGCCGCACGATGAGGCTCTTCGCTCCCCTCTACCTCTCGAACGAATGCATCAACTCCTGCGCCTACTGTGGATTTTCCCGCGAGAATGCCATCCAGCGAGTGACACTCGAAGTCGAGCAGGTCGCCGCTGAGGCGCGGCATCTCACCGAGGAGGGCTTTCGCAATATCCTGCTCGTTGCGGGCGAACATCCGAAATTTGTATCCGGCCCCTATCTGGAGATGTGTGTGGCGCGCCTGCGTCCGCTGGTTCCCGCTCTCTCGATCGAGGTCGCGCCGATGGAAACCGCCGACTACCTGCCTATCGTTCGCGCCGGCGCCGAGGGGCTTGTGGTTTATCAAGAGACATATCATCGCGAAACCTATCCGAAGGTTCACCTCGCCGGGCCCAAGAAGGATTTCGATTGGCGGCTGGATTGCCCCGAGCGGGGATACGATGCGGGATTCCGCCGCCTCGGTGTGGGAGCGCTTTTTGGATTGGCCGATTGGCGCTACGAGGCTGTGGCACTTGCCGCACATCTGGAATACCTCCAGCGCGTGTGCTGGAAGGCCCAACTCACTGTCAGCATGCCGCGCCTTCGCCCTGCCGCTGGAGAATTCGAACCGACACATCCCCTCCCCGACCGCGAATTTATTCAACTCCTCTGCGCGCTGCGTGTCACATTTCCTGGCATCGGCATTGTGTTGAGCACGCGCGAACCGGCTCCCCTCCGCGACCTCATCGCGCCACTCGGCGTCACCATGATGAGTGCCGGCAGCCACACCGAACCCGGCGGCTACACCGGCCAAGGCCGTGAGGCACTTCATCTCACGGTAAAGGGAAAAATCGTGCCCGATAGCGGGGCGGAAGCAGCCACGGAACAGTTCTCCATCTCCGACGACAGGGATCCCCACACAGTCCAAAGCGTCCTTCATCGCATGGGACTCGAACCCGTCTGGAAAGATTGGGACGAAGCGATTCTCAGCGCGGTATGAACATTCTGATCAATGGCGAGACGCGCCAATTCGAGGAGTCAAAAACCATCACAGGTCTCGTTTCCGGCCTTGGTCTTGAGCCGAAGATGGTCCTCATCGAGCACAATGGGACCGCACTCCACCGCAGCGAATGGAGCACCTGCATCCTCTCGGAAGGCGACCGCATCGAGATCCTTCAAGTAGCCGCCGGAGGGTAATTTACAAGCGCGGCAGCCAACCCGCGCTTGTCCGCGACTTCCGTAAGCGTCTCATCGGAAAGAAGGATTCCGAACCCCTCGCCATAGGCAGAACCATTCACGACGCACGCATCGGTGTGGCACTCGCGAATCTGCGCCGCCCCCTTTGCAAGAGCCGCAGGCCTGTCGCCGTCCAACTCGTATTTCCATCCCACGATGAACGCCCAGGGAAACCACTCCCGCAAAAAGGGCAGGATTTTTGGCGCAGGCTCAAGGTGCAAAGTGAGCGGCCCGTCGCGCGTGGGGATTTTTTTCATCCCTGAAATACCTGCGATGGATGCGACTTGAAAATCACAGAGTGCAGCGGCGTGAAAAATCGCATTCGGCGCCGCAGGCAGGCCATGAAACAAGGCTGCCAGCGAGTCGTTCGTCGAAAACACGCGGACATCGATGCCTTCGGGCACAGGGAATGTGCTCCCCTCGCCTCGCAAACAAATCACATCCCACCTAGCCTCCTGCAAGGCCTTGGAGAGAATCGAGCCGATTTCACCCGTCGCAAAATTTGTGATGCGACGCACCGAGTCGATCGGTGCCGAAGCCGGGCCGCAGGTCACCACAGCCAGTGGCTTGGACGAATGGAGAGAGGACAAGAGCGTCGGGCCGTGAGTCATTTACACCCTCTGTGCTCTCTGTGTCCTCTGTGGTCAACCCAAACTCAATGCCGGAAATGCCGCGTTCCTGTGAAGACCATCGCAACGCCTTTTTCATTGGCGGCCTGGATGACCTCGGGATCGCGCACCGAGCCACCTGGCTGGATGGCTGCCGTGGCTCCCGCCTCGGCGGCTGCAAGAAGCCCGTCGGGAAACGGGAAAAACGCATCACTGCAAACGACACTGCCTTTCAAGGAGAGCCCGGCTTCTTGAGCCTTCCACACGGCGATGCGTGAGGAATCCACGCGTGACATCTGACCTGCGCCGATGCCCAAGGTGCGGTCGGGTCCCGCATAGACGATGGCGTTGGATTTGACATGTTTGACGATCTTCCAACCGAATTCCATCGCCTCAATCTCGGCCTTGGTGGGCGGGCGTGTGGTGACGACCTTGTGCTCGAGCTCGGGGATGTCGGCCGTGTCGGAATCTTGGACAAGCAAACCTCCCAGCACGCTGCGGATGTCGCGGCCGCTTTGGGTGAGCGGCTTCAGTACACGCATGAGGCGCAGGTTTTTCTTCTTCTGAAGCAGCGAGCGGGCCTCGGAATCGAACTCGGGAGCGATGATAACCTCGCTGAAGATTTCACAGATCGCCTTAGCCAGTGGGAGGGTGATCGGTTGGTTGCAAATGATGATGCCGCCGAATGGCGCCTGCTTGTCGGTGGCGAAGGCCTTTTCCCAAGCCTCGCGCAGATCAGGGTCGCAGCCGACACCACAGGGGTTCGTGTGTTTCAGAATGGCAACCGTCGGTTTGTTGAATTCGGAAATGAGGCCGGCGGCGGCGCTGATATCCAGAATGTTGTTATAAGAAAGTTCCTTTCCATGGAGCTTCTCGAAATACGAGCCGAAGTCACCGTAGAGTTCGGCCTGCTGATGCGGATTCTCGCCATAGCGAAGGCGCATTTCGAGCGGGTAATCGACACTGAATCGACCGCATGTCTGCTGCTCGCGATTGAGGAAGGAGGAAATCATGCCGTCGTAGTGCGATGTCGTGGCAAAGGCCTTGATCGCCATCCGCTCGCGCAGGACCAGTGTCGTGCCACCATTTTCTTCCTTCATGTCGGCCAACACGCCGGCGTAGTCGGAGGGGTCGGTAACAACGCAGACCGACTGATAATTCTTCGACGCGCTGCGGATCATGGAGGGTCCACCGATATCGATCTGCTCAATCGCCTCAGCAAGGGTCACATTCTCGCGGGCGATGGTGGCTTCGAAAGGATAGAGATTCACCACCACAAGGTCGATCGGACGGATCCCATGCGCCTTGGCCTGCTCCTCGTGCTCCTCGTTGCCCCGGATGTAAAGGAGTCCGCCATGGATTTTCGGATGCAGAGTTTTAACCCGGCCCTCGAGAATTTCGGGCGAACCAGTAAAATGGGAGACCTCGGTGGTCGGAATGCCCTCGGCTTGCAGGGCCTTGGCCGTGCCGCCGGTGGAAAGAATTTCGATACCGTAGGCATGCAGCTCACGGGCAAAATCGACAATCCCGGTCTTGTCGGAAACCGAGATCAAAGCGCGTTGGATTTTCATTTTTTAAAGAGAGAAAAAGTTAGTGGTCGCGCGACGGGACTTCAACATCCAATCGGCGCGCGGAAGGGCATCAGCTCAATGTCTGGAAACTTCAAGCCAGCGAGGGGATCGACACTTCCGGCTCCACCTCGGCTTGATAATCCACGCCCGGGAGACCGAAACCGAACAGGCGCAGAAAGCTCTCTTGGTAACCGGCGAAGTCCGCGAGTTCGGCGAAATTTGACGTCTCCACGGCATCCCACCGCTCGCTGATGACTTCCTGCACGGCATCCGTCATCTCCCAATCATCCAGACGAATCCGGCCCTCGCTGTCAGTGGCAGGCTCGGCATTCGACAGGCGGTCGCGGAAAAGGCGGTCCATCTGCTCGATGCACTCCTCATGCGTGCCACCGGCTTTCATGATTTTATAGAGAAGCGAAATGTAGAGCGGCACAACGGGAATGGCCGAACTCGCCTGCGTGACGAGCGCCTTGTTCACCGAAACCCAAGCCTTGCCGCCAAGCGGTGCGAGCTTGGTGTTCAGGGAAGCACAGCAACGCTCCAAATCTTGTTTCGCGCGGCCGATCGTGCCATTTTTATAAATCGGCCAAGTGAGGACCGGCCCGATGTAGGAATAAGCCAATGTGCGAACGCCGGGGGCGAGCACTCCGGCCGCCAGCAGGTCATCCATCCACATCTCCCAATCCTCTCCACCCATCACGGCCGTCGTATGCGCGATCTCCTCGTCATTCGCGGGTTCAATCGAAATCGAATTCACCTCACCGTTGCCCGTGTTGAGATTTTTGTTCGTATAAGACTCACCGATCGGCTTGAGAACAGACTTGAAAACTTCGCCCGTCTTCGGATGCGTGCGACGGGGGGAGGCAAGACTATAGATCACGCAATCGACTTGGCCGAGATCCGCCTTGATGGCTGCAATGACCTCCTGCTTCATGGCGTCCGAAAAGGCATCGCCATTGAAAGACCTCGCATAGAGTCCGGCAGCAGCAGCCTCCTGTTCGAATGCGGCGGAATTATACCAACCCGCCGTGGCCGTGCGTCCGCCCTCAGCGCCGCGCTCAAAGAATACACCAACCGTAGCGGCGTTCGCGCCAAAAGCCGCCGCAATCCGCGAAGCGAGGCCGTAGCCGGTGGAACTTCCAATCACGAGAACCTTCTTGGGTCCGTTCGCAAAAGGCCCGCGTTTTTTGACAACGGCAATCTGGTCAGCAACGTGCTTCGCGCATCCCGTCGGATGGGCAGTGGTGCAAATGAATCCACGAATCTTGGGTGATACAATCATAAGGGACCCCAGACTGAATACTGATGAGGCTTCACTCAACGTTTTTGTTCGCGGTTGAGAGACTTGAAAAATCGCGCGAGTGGCTGTGCGGATTCCCGCAGGGACGCACTTTCATGGGAATTTTGGACTCGTTGCGAAGATAGTCTTTACCCCGTGGCTTTGTAATCCGGCTGTGTTGGAAATTTGAGCCAGGCGAGGCGCCCGCCTCACAAAAATGGCCAAGAGGCAAGGGCGGCTAGTCCTTTTCAAGGATCCAATCGACTTTGGGCAGAAAGAACTGCCACTCGCCTTGGAACATGTTCAGCTGGGCGTGGAAGCGGAGCTTGGAGTGGGTTTTCGCGAGTTCGCGCAAGCGGTCGCGCGTGTTTTTCTCGGGGCTGAAGAGGTTGTAGGTGATGCCGTTCAGATCGACTGTGACGATGCCGCGTTTGCCGACTTGGGCGGGGGCGTCAATGAGGAAGACTTTGCCGAGCCATTCGGGTTTGCGGAAATCGGTGTTGGGCGGTTCGTTGGAAGGATTGATGGCTGTGGCGAAGATTTCCTTCAGGGAAACTTCACGCACGGGCGGGATGTTTTCCGCATCGGCGGGGGAGGGATTGATGAGCGGCATCCATTGGCCTTTGGACTTGGCTTCGGCGACCCGGAAGCGAGCTAGGATGGGAAAGTGGTCGGAGAATCCGGAGGGATTGGTGCCGCGCGACCAGCGGAGTGGGCGGCCCAGCGAATCGGCGTTGAGGGCGGGAATCGCGAGCACCTCGAAGCTTTTGTCTTCATACTGCAGTCCTGTGTTGTCGTAGAGGCCCCTGGAAACGATGAGGTGCATGAGGGTTCCCCATTTGTTCTGGTAAACATCGCTGCCGCGTTTTTCGGCGGGGAGCTCAAACCAGAGATTGTAGAGATCCGCCTTGCCGCTTTCGAGGGCGGTTTCGTTACCCTGCGAGCCGAGCACTTGATTGATGGCGGATTTTTTGAAGTTGGGATAGCGGAGCGCCTGGTTGTAATGGGAGTTGAAATCCCCGGCCAGAATGACATCCGCCAAGGGATCCTGCTTGAAAATTTCGTTCAGCCGGTTGCGAAGGGTGCGGGCATTTGCCATGCGGATGCGTTCGTTGTCGATATCACCGGCACCAGATTTCCAGTGGTTCGCAAAGACGGTGAGCGGATGGCCGTTCACATCGAGTTGGGCTTCGAGGATGGCTCGGGCGTTGAGCGTGTGGTGGGTTTTGACGGCTGTGACGGGGAAGCGGGAGAAGATGACATTTTTGACGGAACGGGAGCGGCCGTCCTCATGGGAACCGGGTGGCTCGTCGGGAACGACTACGTGATAGAGGCCGAGTCCAGCGTCCGCCAGAGCCTTGAGGAGCCAGAACTCGGCAGGCAGCGAGGCGGTCCCGGGCGGCAGCGGGGATGAGGAGAGAACCTCCTCGAGCGTGCGGCCTTTCACCGAGTCCAACCAATCCACAACCTTCAGCCCAGTGGCATCCGGGGTTTGGTCGATTTCGATTTCATTGAGAACAACAACATCTGGCCCGCGTCCGGCATCCACCGTGGAGAGCACCTTCGAGGCATTGCGCGCCTTCACCAGAAGATGGCGGGGAGTGTATTTATCGGAGCTGAAGTCCTCGTAGCTGGCAATCCCGTCGAGATCGAAAAGATTCTCCACATTGTAGGCCACGATGGAGAATCCCGATACCCGTGCGGGAAAAATGCAACCGATCAAGACAAGGATGGCGACGAGATGTCGTGTGGTCATTGGCCAAAGCGAATCGGAACGAAGGGGATCGACTAAGGGTGGAGTGTGAGGATTCGGTTTCCGAGGGCGAAAACTCAAACGCTGTATTGGAGCGCCATCGAGCGGGCGATGGAGGCGATGCGCTCGCAGAGTTCATGCGGCTCGAGAACCTTGGCGTGTGTCCCCCACCCCAGAATCCAGTTTTCCAGATCAGGAGCGAGGCCGACTTCTAGGGTGAGTTCGGCACCACCGCCGGCGACGGGTTTGATGCGTTGGGATTTGTGCCAGACGCGCTCGGAGGCGAGGCGGGCGGCGAAGGCGTCGAGGCGCACGACCACTCGGGCCGGCTTGGGCGTCTCGAAGGCCGAGAAGCTCGAGGCCATCATGTCGCCGATGGAGAAATTTTGTGGGCGCTGGAAAGTGAACTTCAGCAATTTCGGGTTGCTCAGGCGGGTGAGCGCGAAGGTGCGAATGCCGGCGCGGACGAGATCGTTGCCGATGAGATACCACTGATTGTCGATGCAACCGAGATGGTAGGGTTCCACGCGGCGGCGCTCGGCTTTTTTACCGGTGAGCTTGAAGTAATCGAACTCCACCGTGCGCTGCTCCAGAACGGCCTGGGAGAGGATATCAAAGACACGGAGTTCCTGGATCGCATAACCGACCGGGCGGAACGAGATGGCGGCATTCAAATCCTGAAACGAAAAGAAGCCCTCCTCCTCCAGATTGGAGGTCATCTTTTGGAATGCGGATTTGAGCGGTTTCTCAAAGACGGTGCCCTTGTATTGCTCGAGGGATTTCTGAGCCACGAGGAGGGCGACAATCTCGCCTTCGGTGATGGTCATTTGCGGAAAGGCGGAAACCGGCTTTGTATAGCAAAACCCCCGGTTCAGAGCATTGTAGGCAATCGGGAGGTGCATCTGATCCCGCATGAAATCGATGTCGCGCATCACCGTCTTGCAGGACACCTCGAACTCCACTGCCATGGAGGTGCAGTTCGGATGCGCGTTGCGGCTGATGAGATCGTGAATGCGGAGCATTCGGGCCATCGGGGGGCGCGAATGTTGCTCCACGCCGAATCTCCTCGTGTGGCGGCCCTTTTTAGAGGTGTTGAGGTGGAGCTCGGACTCACTAGCCAGAGCGACCTGCGCGCCGGGGGTGAGGTCAGTCATGGCTTTTGAGCTGGGGAGTTTTCCCGACGCCAAAGCCATGTTCATAGACCAATGCGCCGCCATAATGACCGGCTTGGGCGACATGGTAGGCGGTCATGAGCGCAACCACAGCAGTGGCCGCCGCGAGTATGCGTTTCACCAAGCGCCAGCGCGCTGTCAGAACGGTGAGCACGGCGAGGAATGCCGCAGCGAGTGAGAAGTTGCGGGCGCGCTCGCCAGCGTGTTCGTGATTTTCCAAGGCCTCATGCAATTCCCCGGTCGTTTTGGGCAATCGATGCTCCTCACGCTCGCCGGTTTGCACGGCGACCACTGCTCCAGCGGCTCCAAGAAAAAGAATCAGAGCTGTGGGTAATGCCCATCTTGGAAAAACCACAGCCAGAAGCGACAAACCAGCTCCAACCAACAAAAGGGCAATCGGGAAATGAACGACCGCAGGATGCAAGGGCTCAGGGATTGGTATCATGCGGCATCTATTACAATGCGCGCACCGCGCCGCAAAGAGGAAACAGCGATTGGTCGGGCAAGACCCCATTTCTCAAGGCGGCAGACGGGTATCTACTGGATGGCCAGAACAGATGACCAAAGAAACACCACACATCGAACCGCGCAGAGCGATAGAAGTTAACCCCTGCTTATGAAAGCGAATCCTCCTTGGCCGGGGAGCCCCTCACCACTGGGAGCGACATGGGACGGTCACGGTGTCAACTTTGCCATTTTTTCAGAGAACGCCACGCTCGTGGAACTTTGCCTATTTGATTCCACCACTGACGAGATCGAGAGCGCCAGCCTTGTCCTTCCGGAAAAAACAAACCAGGTCTGGCACGGCTATCTGCATGGCGC
>CAXNGJ010000012.1:0-10492 GCA_964201895.1 Terrimicrobiaceae bacterium | reverse complement strand
AACACTGGCGGACACCACAGAGCGTTTCAGGGAATCCCGGTCAGACCTCCGGAGTTAAGATGCGCTCCAGTCCCGCCATGCGGCTTTGGCGATTTAGCCGCGAAGCAATGCGCGAAGGACGGCTGAAATGCCCTCCTCCCTGAATTGATCAAGCGCGACGTTCGCGGATCGCTTCCAGAATTTCCGCAATCGCCTCGGCTTTCGGCTTGGCGCCGAGATTGCCTTTTCCATGGACGCGGATGCTGACATTACCGGCTTCCACATCGCGCTTGCCGACGACGAACATCGTATGAACCTTCTGTTGCTCGGCCTTGGCGACTTTCGCATTTATGCTGTCCGGCGAGGTATCGCGTTCGCATCGGGCTCCTCCAGCGCGGAGTTCTGAGACGATGCTGTCGCAGAACTCGATGACTGCCGGATCGTCGTTGATTGGCAGAACGCGAACCTGTTCGGGCGAAAGCCAGAGCGGAAAGTTGCCAGCGAAGTGCTCAATAAGAACGCCAGTGAATCGCTCCATCGAACCGAACGGCGCCCGGTGAATCATGACCGGCACGTGATTTTTTCCATCACTGCCGACATATTTCAGACCAAAGCGGATCGGCAGATTGTAGTCCACCTGAACGGTGCCAAGTTGCCATTCACGACCCAGAACGTCCTTAACTACAAAATCTATTTTCGGCCCGTAGAATGCGGCTTCGCCGGGTTCCTCGGTGAACGGAACGCCCAGTGTTTTAGCCGCCTCGCGGCAGGCGGTTTCAGCTTTGTCCCAATTCGCGGGATCGCCCGTGTATTTTTTAGAATCGGGATCACGCAGACCAACCCGAACACGGTAGTCGGACATGCCAAGTGTTGAAAGAACGGTGCGAACCAGTGAGAGGCATCCGAGAATTTCCGTCGAGACTTGCTCTTCTGTGCAGAAAAGGTGGGCGTCATCCTGGGTGAATCCGCGAACGCGAGTGAGACCGTTGAGTTCGCCACTTTGCTCCCACCGATAAACGGTTCCAAATTCGGCGAGGCGGACCGGAAGGTCGCGGTAACTGCGCGGCTGCGAATCAAAAATCTTGATGTGCATCGGGCAATTCATCGGCTTGAGCAAATAGCCATCGATCTCGCCGGCGGAGACTTTGTTGGAAAGATCAGCGCAACTGCAACCCTCATGAGCGAGGTCGGTCAACGTCTCGCGAGCGATGAGCGGCGGGAATTGGGATTCTGCGTAATATGGGAAGTGGCCAGATGTTTGATAAAGTCCAAGGCGGCCGATGTGCGGAGTGAAAACCTGACTATATCCCTGCTTGCGCAACTCGCCGCCGATGAAGTCTTGGAGTTCCTGACGAATGATCGAACCTTTGGGCGTCCAGAGAATCAGGCCCTGCCCGACTGATTCATCGATATGGAAGAGGTGTTGTTCACGACCGATCTTGCGGTGGTCGCGCTTTTTGGCCTCCTCAAGCATGGTGAAATACTCCTCCATGGCGGTCTTGTTTTTGAATGCCGTGCCGTAGATGCGCTGGAGTTGAGGATTCCGCTCGTCGCCTTTGTAGTAGGCGCTGGCGACATGAGTGAGTTTGAATGCGCCGATGTTGCCGGTGCGCATGACATGCGGCCCCGCGCAGAGGTCGGTGAACTCGCCGTTGCGGTAGAGCGTGATCGTTTCGTCTTCGGGAATGTTCTGAACGATATCGAGCTTGAACTTGGAAGCTACACCGCGCGGAGCGAGGGAGGCCAATTCACCGCGCTCGGCCATGGCGAGGGCATCTGCGCGGGAAATTTCGACGCGCTCGAAGACATGGTTGGCCTTGATCTCGCGTTTCATCTCCTCCTCGATGCGGCCAAAATCCTCTGGTGAAATACGGTGGGCGAGTTCGAGATCGTAATAGAAGCCGTTCTCCACCGGCGGTCCGGCCGCAAACTGGGCCTCGGGCCAGATTTTCGAGATCGCTGTGGCAAGCACGTGGGCGGCGGAGTGGCGGATGCGTTCGAGTTCAGTCATGGGATAGCGGGTTGGAAGAATTTTTTACCACGGAGGATACGGAGATCACGGAGTGGAGAGAAGGGTGGGGGATGCTGCTTGGTCGAGTGAAATCGCGGCGGATGGGATGAGTTGAGGGATACCGTTTTGAACGGGGTAGGCCAAGGCGGAGTCTGCGCTTATCCAAGCGGCTTCCAGTGAGGTGTGCTCTGGCATTTTCCGTAGGGCCGCCAATTCCTCACTGGTCGCCTCGTGCAGCGGTTGCCGCGTTTGCGGGCAGATGAACGGGGATTTGGCAGCTTGCATGAAGTGGAAATGATTAACTCGAAAAGGAAGTGTGGGACAGAATGACAGGCTAGTTCGGTTGGTATCGCAGATCACTTAAGCCTTCAAATTTGAGAATCCATCTTCCCTCCGTGCTCTCTGTGCCCTCTGTGGTTAATCCTGCAGCATTGGGGTTCAGTATTTCGGCATCGAGGTGTCCACACGGTCGGCCCAGGCGAGGATTCCGCCAGCGACATTGAGGAGCTTCGAAAATCCAGCCTTTTGCAGATGGCGCACCGCTGTGGCGCTGCGTCCACCGACTTTGCAGTGGATGATGATTTCATCCGCCGTATCGAGTTCACTCATGCGGGAGGAGAGTTCACCGAGCGGAATGAGCTTGGCTCCGGGAATGCGGGAGATGTCCCATTCGTAAGGTTCGCGGACATCAAGGAGGACGAATTTCTCGCTGCGGTCGATGCGGGCTTTCAGCTCCTCCACCGTGATTTCTGGAACCGGCAACTCCGCCTCTTCTTCCGCTCTGGCCTGAGGGATTCCGCAGAACGTCTCGTAATCAATCAGGTCCGTGATCGTTGGATTTTCCGAGCATACGGGGCAGCTCGGGTCTTTACGGATTTTGAACTCGCGGAATTTCATCTTCAGCGCGTCGAAGTGAACAAGGCGGCCGATGAGTGGTTCGCCGATACCCACGATGAGTTTGATGGCCTCAATCGCCTGCATGACCCCAATCACTCCCGGCAAAACGCCCAGCACGCCGCCCTCGGCGCAGCTTGGCACCATGCCTGGCGGTGGAGGCTCGGGGTAGAGGCAGCGGTAGCAGGGGCCACCAAGATGCGGGGCAAAGACGGTGCACTGCCCATCGAAGCGGAAAATTGAGCCATAGATGTTCGGCTTTTTCAGGAAAACACAAATGTCATTGCTCAGGTAGCGCGTGGGGAAATTATCCGTGCCGTCGATCACGATATCGTAAGGCTCCACGATCTCGCGGGCATTCTCCGCCTGAAAAAGGGCATCGTGGAGATTAACCTGCACATTCGGATTGATTTCTTTGATGCGGTCGCGAGCGCTGTTGAGCTTCTTGCGGCCGACATCTTTCGTTCCGTGCAAAATTTGGCGCTGCAAGTTCGAGTAGTCCACGATATCGAAATCTACGAGCCCGAGTGTGCCAACGCCCGCCGCTGCGAGGTAGAGTGCGATCGGTGAACCCAGTCCGCCAGTGCCGATGCAGAGAACCTTTGCGGCCTTCAGTCGTTTTTGCCCCTCCATCGTGACCTCGGGCATGATGAGGTGCCGCGAGTAGCGCGCCACCTCGTCGTTGCTGAAGTCGATTTTCTCCACACGGGCCGGGTCCAGGATGCTTTTCATGTTCGTTTAAAAATGAGCCCGCAACCATAGCGTCCGTTCGATTGATTGCAAGAAGCCGCCCGCCAAAAAAACATCCTGCCTTGCAGAAGGGTGTGGCCTGCGGCAATCATCCCCGCTTTCAAATGATTCCGACCGAGCACCACGACCCCGTCAACGCCCGCATCCTTGCCGTTTCCGAAGACAAAATTTCCGGTTTCCCCCGGGAGCCATTTCTGGAAATTTCGCGACTCAGCGGCGTGGACCTGCCGACTGTTCTCGAACGCATCCGCGCCATGGTCGAAGCTGGAACGATCCGCCGCGTCCGCCAGACCCTTCTTGCCACCAATCTCGCTGAGGGCGCCCTTGTAGCGTGGAAGGTTCCAGCCGAAAAACTCGATGCCGCCTTTGAATTCATGTTTCGCGAGGACCCCTTCTCCGGCCATGTCGTCATCCGCTCGACGGATGCCAAAATCCCCGGCGAGGCCTACAAACTCTGGACGACACTGAAGGTTCCCGCTGGCCAGTCGCTCGATGAGCATTGCCGTCTTCTGATGAGTCTCACCGGCGCAGAGGCATATAGGCTCATGCCTGCAAAAGGCATCTTTGCTCTCGGTGTCGGCCACGTACGCCGCAAGACCATCGAACCCGGCGACAAATCCGAAGGACTTGCCCGCATGCTCAAAACAGGCGTCGTGCATCTCACGGAGCACGAATGGCGCGTTCTCATAACCCTTAAACGGGAATTTGCCCCCGCAGAGATCCGTGAACCCGCTTGGGACTCCCGCGCCGAAGAGGCTGAAGTCACCCTCGAGGAATTCTACGCCGTCGCCGAATCTCTCCAGCAACGCAAGCTGCTGGGCCGCTTTTCCACCTTTCTTGAGCATGTCAAACCCTCGCAGACCGGGGTGCGCGTGACGCGATTCAACGCCCTCTTCCATTGGGCCGTTCCCGCCGGAAGGGAAGAAGAGGCCGGCGCTCAGATTGGCCGCCACGAATGTCTCACGCATTGCTACTGGCGCGAAGGTGGCTCCGAGTTCAACAATGTGAACATCATGGCCGTCTCACACGGCACCGAGAAAGACCGCGTCATGCAATTCAAAGCCGCCATCGACGCCCACCTTGTCGAAGCCGATATCCCCGTTTCCTACACCAATGTCTTCTGGGGCGGACGCAGTGAAATCAAACCCTCCGAAATCTCGCCCTTTGCCTATAAAGACTGGCATTCCAAACACGGCGCATAAGCTTTTCACGCATCAAGAAAACATACTGAGCAAGGCGTCAATAGGCGCCTCTCCGTTATGTTTTGAGATTATTTCCAGCTATTTTTCCAAGCCTCGAATTCTGACAAGCGCAGGCGATGTCTCGCAATATTACCCGAATGCAAACTATCCAATTCAATGCGTATGACTTCTTGAAAGCGCTGCCTATCGGCTTTTGGCAAGGATCTTCCTGCCTCTGCGGTGATCCATTCCTGGGCTTGTAGTCGGTCCATTTGTTTGCGCGCGATTTCGCCAACGAAACGGGTCATCTCATTCCTGTATTTTAAGCGAAATGGATCCGGCGACCCGAGAGCTTCCTTCACGCCGACATATTGGTTTGCCGAGCTCTTGTAGGCCCACACAAAAACATCACGCAGATACTCGATGCAATTCAGCTCATAGACACCAAGGAGACCCCCGATATAATCCTTTTGTTCAACTCCCGTGAAGGAGAGCGGGCAAAGATTATGACGAATCATCGGAATGTTGGCAGCAAGGCGCGAAACCCTCTTATTCACATCTTCAAATGGCTGCAGATAGGGCAAGTGCACCATCACAAAAAAAGCCTGCTCGTAGGGATTTTCGATTTCATTCGCGACCCACAAAATCTGCTCGAATTTTTCCTCAATCAGCTGAGGAACGGCCAGCGGGTGGAAAACCGTTCCGCTTATGCCAACAGGCCGAGAGCGGACGCGGCCGCACGATGCAGGGTCATGAATGAGATTATCGGCAAGCAGCGCATGCAGGTTGCAGACGGTATGGCTATTGAACCCCACATCAGTAGGATTGTCGGAGAGCATTTCGAGAGCCGCTTTGTGGTTGAGGATCATTTGCGTCTCTTCAGATTTGTGCCCTTCGGCGGCCTCACCGAGTTGGAGCAAGCGTTCGGTCTCAAGTAACGAGTAGGTATTTCCCTCAAGTCGGCTCGAATTCCAAGACAGGTCGATCAAAAGGCGCTGCAAAACTTGCCTCAAATAAGTGCCAGGAGGCAATGCGTCCGCGCCTACATATCCAAATCGCGCCAGCTGGTCCCGCGTTTCGGCGGGCAAGTAAAATGTGCGATTCGGTTGATACGCATCCAAAAAATCGGATTTGTATCCGACTGGGATGCGCTCAGTCCGAGGTCTCTGAACCAAATAACGAATACGGCGTCCTTGAGGAGAAAGCCATGGCGTATTGCCTGTGAGGGAGTCTGGTTCCTCTCTCAAGATGCTCGTTGATGCTTCTTCTTCAAAAGGAATAACGTAACGTGTTGCGCGCCCTTTACCTTTGAGCTTGAGGTGTCCAGCTTGAACCAAGCGGTCAAGGTCTCTCTGGAGCGTTCTTTTTGGAGTTCCCCTCATCATCGGGATGGTGAGAATGTCCTTGATCGATGCTCCAAAAGGGAAGCATTCGGCGGCTTTTATGACAGAGTAGACCCTTGAATGAGAAATTCGTCTTGGCATTTTGTTACCGTGAACTCTACACGGGCCTTTAAATAATGCCACTAAAATTTTATTCGCGCCTAAAAATTATTTCCTTACCTCTACATTGGCCCCTGTGTCATGATTTCCGCCACGCGTTCCATTTCATTGATAGTATTGTAAAAATGCGGACTAAATCTGATCCAATTTCGACCCTCATGGTCCTTTCTCAGAGAAGCCGTGATACCGGCAGCTTCAAGTCTCGAAAAAATCGCGCCACTTTCTCTGGAAGGATGCCGCGTTGTTAAAATACCTGACCTCATCTGATCTTCCGCTCTTGGAGAGAGGAATTCAAAGCCCTCCGCACTGAGCATTTTCTCCAAATAGTCCCTGTTTTCCAAGATGCCAGCTTGCACATTTTCCAAGCCGATTTGGAGAAGCATTTCGAGACTGGCTTTCATCCCATACATGCCAATGATGTTCAAAACGCCCGGTTCGTAGCGCCTGGCTGTTTCCTCGAAGACGATTTCCTTCTGCGCGATGAAGTCGGGGGATTTTACGTTCCACGCACCGAGCAATGTCGGACGGCATTTTTCGAAATTTCTCCGCGCCACATATACGATTCCCATCGCCATCGGCCCGAGCATCCATTTGTGTGCATCGGCGCTCAGGAAATCGACGAATTCCACATCGAGGGGCGCGGCTCCAAGGGTCTGAATGGCATCAAGTGAAAATAAGACACCCTTCGTTCTGAGCATGCGGCCAATGGCTTCAACATCAATCCGACGACCGCTCAGGTAGTGGCAGGATGCCAGCGCCACCAATTTGGTGCGCGGTTTGAGTGCTGCCTCGACGAGTTCCGGAGTGATTGCCCCCGGTTGCTCGGGATGTAGTTCCCTTGCCACGACACCGCGAGAGGCGAGGGCAGTCCACGGATACACATTCGCGGGATAATCACCCCCGTAATACAAAACCTCATCGTCGGCCTGCCAATCGAGCCCGTTTGCAAACAAACTTAACCCAAGCGAAGTCGGTCCGAGCAGGGCAATTTCATCGGCATGCGCGCCGATAAGCTTTGCGCATAGTGAGCGTGTGCGGGCGACATCGCGCAAGACCTCGCCGAATTCCTGATGCCTGTGACAACTCGCCTCCGCGTGGGCCTTCATGGCATCCGCTGCGCAACGCGGGAGAATTGTCACGCCAGCATGGCCAAGGAAAATCCCATTCTCAACCACAGGGAATTCCCGCCTGCGCTCTGCCTCGTCTTCAAAAAACCTCACTTCCTCGCCTCCTCGGCTTCTTGGATGAGCGACCAGAAATCATTTGTCTTTGCGACCTCTCCGTCCTCTTCATCGATCGGGAGATTCGAGCGAAAAAGAAAATCGCGAATCGTGTTTTTATGAAGCACCCGGTGGATCAAAAGCCCTTCAGAATGCTTCTCAAAATATATCCGGTAATCCCTCGCCCGGTAGCGCAGCAGACAGCGTCCATCCCTGGAGACCTTCCCAAATTTCTCATCCTCCACAGCCTCCAAATCCCCTGGCAGAAACTGAAATTCCGCAAGCAGGTCCAACTGCAAATCCTTAGGCAGAGCTGCCATTTCCCCGGCGCTAATTCGATTGAAGATCACTTGAAACACAACTCCACACTACCCGCTGAACATCCCTTTTTGGCAAGCAGCGAATTTCGATGCTGTGTTGCCAAATCCAGTTCAATCTGGCTTAACTTTGTTCCCGCCGTATGAGTCAAAACATCGAATCCCACCTTCAAGAAAAACGCATTTTCAAACCCACAGCCGCTTTCTCAAAAAAGGCCGAAGTCAAAAGCTTCGCTGATTACAAAAAACTTCACGCGGCTTCCCTCAAAAATCCCGAGAAATTCTGGGCGCGCGAGGCGTCAGAGCTTGTATGGCAGAAGAAGTGGAAAAAAGTTTTAAATTGGAAATCCCCCTTCGCAGAGTGGTTCGTCGGGGGGCAATTAAACGCCGCAGAAAACTGCCTCGACCGCCATCTTAATGGACCTCGCCGCAACAAGGCGGCCATTATTTGGGAAGGCGAACCCGGTGAGCGCCGCACGCTCACTTATCACCAACTCCACCGCGAAGTCTGCATCTTTGGAAATATTCTCAAACGCAATGGAGTTAAAAAGGGCGACCGCGTTTTGATTTACATGCCTCTCATCCCAGAGGCCGTCATCGCTATGCTGGCCTGCGCCCGCATCGGAGCTGTTCACACGGTTGTCTTCGGTGGATTCAGCAGCGAGAGCATCAAGGACCGCCTTGCCGATAGCGGCGCGAAAATCGTTGTCACAGCAGATGCCGGTTATCGCCGTGGGCAGTGCGTGACGCTGAAGCAGAATGTCGACCATGCCCTCCAGGAAAACACCGAGGTCAAACGCGTCATCGTTGCCAAGCGCACCACAATGGATGTCCATATCGAAGAGGGTCGCGATGTCTGGTGGCATAGTGAAGCCGAATATGTCGACGCGAATTGCCCTGCCATCCCACTTGATAGTGAACACCCGCTCTTCATCCTCTATACAAGTGGTTCGACAGGGAAACCGAAGGGAATTCTCCATACGACCGGCGGCTACATGACCGGCACCGCAGCCACGAGCAAATACATTTTCGATCTCAAAGAAGAGGATGTTTACTGGTGCACCGCCGACGTTGGCTGGATCACCGGGCACAGCTACCTGGTTTACGGGCCTCTTGCGAACGGCGCCACCTGCGTTCTCTACGAGGGGGCCCCGAACTGGCCCGAGCCTGATCGCTTCTGGAAAATTATCGAGGAACTCGGAGTTACGATCCTCTACACAGCTCCCACCGCCATTCGTGCTTTCATGAAGTGGGGCGACGAGTGGCCCAAAAAACATGATCTCTCGTCCCTCCGACTTCTCGGCAGCGTGGGTGAACCGATCAACCCCGAAGCATGGATGTGGTATCACAAGCACATCGGCGCCGAGCGCTGTCCGATTGTTGACACCTGGTGGCAGACCGAGACTGGCATGATCCTGATTTCACCGTTGCCAGGTGCCACACCGCTGAAGCCAGGCACAGCCACACTTCCATTCTTCGGCGTAGATGCTGCCATTGTCGACGACGACGGCAAAGAAGTCGCGCATGGCGAAGGCGGAAAGCTTGTCATCCGCAAGCCTTGGCCGGCCATGCTTCGGACAATCTATGGAGACAAGCCCCGCTATAAAAAACAGTATTGGAGCGAAGTCAAAGGTGCCTACTTCACGGGTGATGGCGCCCGCCGCGATAAGGATGGCTATTTCTGGATCGTTGGTCGTATCGATGATGTGTTGAATGTCGCCGGTCACCGACTCGGGACAGCCGAGGTCGAAAGCGCTCTGGTCGGTCATCCTTCCGTCGCCGAGGCGGCTGTCGTCGGGCGCCCCGACGAAATCAAAGGTCAAGGCGTGGTGGCTTTTGTCACCCTCCGCGAGGGCCATGCCGCATCAAAGCAACTCTCGGCGGAAATTCGCAACCATGTGGGAAAAGCCATCGGCCCCATCGCCAAGCCAGACGAGATTCGCTTCACGGAGTCCCTGCCAAAAACCCGCAGCGGAAAAATCATGCGCCGCCTCCTGAAGCAAATCGCCGCTGGCGTTCAGATCACCGGCGACACAACGACGCTTGAAGATTTGAGTGTTCTCACACGACTCAGCTCCGCAAAAGACGAGTAACATTGAAATTCCAAATACTCCAACCGCCCACTCACTTCAAAATGAGTCTTGGCATGGCAAAAATACTTGCCTGTTGCAGACGGCGTGTGTTCCTGAGCGCTCAGGTTTCTCTCCTCGCCACGGTTGTTACGGCGGGGGCGGAGTGGAGTATTGTTTCTGCATCAGGACTTGGAGAGACTGTCCCTGGAGTGGAGGTCATCGAAACCCGCTGTGTGAACGGGAATCAGACCGCCCGTGTCACGGCGCTCTGCTTCAATGATAAAAACCACACTCTTCGTGTCATTGACAGTCCCTCTCCAGGAAATGCGACTCTTGCTAACACACTGATCCACGCCAAGGTGGTCGCCGGTGTCAACGGTGGCTACTTCCACAAAGACTACCGTCCAGTAGGTCTGATGATTTCCGACGGCAAAACGATCAACGGCTTTGAGAGGGCAAAACTCCTCAGCGGACTGGTCGGGGTGAAACAAGATGGCCACGTCTCGATCCTTCGTTCGGGTGAATACGATTCCCAAAAATCCCAACTTCTTCAGGCGCTTCAATGT